>JAKBCS010000132.1 GCA_021807595.1 Planctomycetota bacterium
CCCCTCTCCCCCGGAGGGGGAGAGGGGTTGGGGGTGAGGGGGAGAGAAACCATGCGGAAAACCGCCCCCTCACCCCAACCCCTCTCCCCCTGAGTACAGGGGGAGAGGGGCTTATGGGACAGTCTCTCAGTGCGAAGCTCGCCGGCTCCTCTTCCTTCTTCTCCCCTTCTGGTCCGCGTGGGAACGCAATGGAGGCTCGGCGTGCGTGCGCCTCAAGGCAGTGTAGCTTCCTGTGTCAACCAATCTGCCGATTGCTGACAGTGAAAGCAGACTCGGTCAGAGAATTGTTCTCCTCCGCGACTGAGTTTGACGGCCACTCGAAGGTCGTTCCTTTCATAGAGGATTTCCCCCTTGGAGGTGGTCTCGGTAAGGAACGCCCCGCCCTGCCGGACTCCGCAATCGACAAGTTAATCCGTACCAGACGCTTGCTCGGAATCGAAGGCGATGTGCGGTCGAAGGCGCTCCAAGATTTTGGGACCGATGCCAGGTACGCGACGAAGATCGTTCGCCGATTGAAACGCTCTTTTTTGCCGTGTCTCGACGATGCGCTGCGACAGCTTCGGTCCGATGCCCGGTAGTTTTCGCAACTCGTCGGGGCCGGCGCGATTGACGTCGATGCGCTTGGTCGGCAAGTCCTTGTCGCTAAAGACCATCGGCGGCTGCTTTTGTCGAATCTCATGCGCGGGGCCGACAGTCTCGTCTCCGTCGAGAGGGGTGACGTAGAGTAAGGGGCGGAGTCTCTCCATCATTTTGGGACCGATGCCGCCGACGTTGCGTAGTTCGTCCACATCGTGAAAGCCTCTATGCTGTTCTCGATACACGACAATTCGGCCGGCCAAATTGTCGCCCACGCCGGGCAATTGCAAGAGTTGCGCTCGGTCGGCTTGGTTGAGATCAAGATTTGGAGTATCGAGAATGTCGCTTTCCAGCGTGGACGGCCTACAGCTGCCGCGTTGCGAACTCCAGGCATGCCATCCCATCAACAGCAACGCCAACGACAATAACAATACGGCCGTCAGCTGAGCCGAGCGCGGCCAAGAGGGTGCGGGATCGGAAGAGAGGCGCACGGAGGTCGCGTTCGGAGGTGCGATCCACTGTGGCTCGGCCGCAGCCGGAGGCGACACAACCGAGACAACGGACACACCCGCCAGCGCATTGGTCGCGTCCATGAGGCGAATCCTTGACGGTGTCCATCGAGTAGCTGCAACTCGTTTATTGTATCGGACGATGTGTCAGCTGGCCGGTGTATTCGACAAATCGCGTTCCATGTGTTCGCGGAATTGCGGGTCGTTGATGAGGCAAGGATGCTTATACTGTTCCAAAGTCCCGCCCGTCTTCCGCAGGCGCTGGCGATCCCATTGTTGCCAAAAGCCGGTTCGCACTGGTTCCAAGCGAACCGTGCCCAATCTCTCGCTGGCTCGTTTGCTATCGTACTCGCTATTGATCTGCCGCAGATGCGCGTCTAGTCGTTCGGCGAGTCGATGCCCCGTCGCGGGGTCGGCAAGGTCGCCTCGCTCGACGAAGAGTCCGTAGTAGGGTTGTTCGAACTCCGAGCCGATCCCCTTGGCTGCCTCGTCGTTCTCCCAACACGGTGCGACGCCGTAGGCCGTCAGGGCCACATCCAATTCCCGCTGTGCTTCGACCATCGCTTGCGCGACGTGATACTCGGATATTTTCTCTCCGGTAAGATTGGAAAAGTGCGAACCCTTGCTCAGAAACTCAAGGAGAGGCGTGTTGTTGTGAAAGCCGGCGACGCGCACCAAGTCGTGAATGTGATAGCGATACAGGCCATATGCGGTGGTCAACAGGATGTAATAGGCGGCTCCTTGCTTCAGCTCGTGCGCACCGAGTACCGTCGGATTGGGACTATCTCCCTCTGCTTCGGGGATAAATTCGTAATAGTGCGAGGTCACGTCGAGGACGCCGGCGGGGGTGGCGTCGGCTAGCGGAATCGTCATCCGCCCTTCGCTGGCAATCAGGCCCACATCGCGCACCGGAGTCGCGCCGAAATAGCGCGGATAGTGCCGCAAATACGAGGCGACACTGCCTCCGGTCCAATTGCCGAGCAGACAATCGGAAGGCCAATAATCCTTTGGATATAGTGTGCCGGTTCGGCGGACGATTTCTTCGAGCTGATGGGCGCGTTCGGGATGTCGGCGAAGACGGCGCGTCAAGTCGGCGCGAATGTCAGCGGGCAATTCGAATTGCGCTGACAGCGTACCATCGTGCAGGTCGCGGATCAACGATTCCTTGTCCCGGTCGCCGGAACGGGCGAGGTTGATGAGCGTGCTTGGATTGGCGGCGATTATCATGCCGATCTTACGCGGGATGCTCAGCAGCAGGACGGCGTAATACTTGGCGCGAGCCTCCTCGATACGGGCCACGGACGGCGGCACGCTGTAGAGCCATCGGATGATGCGTTTCTGCATGTGGGCGGTTAGCCCGGTGACCGCGCCGCACGGAATGCCGGACTCGGTGCGTTGCTCGTCCCAGTCGCCGGACATTTGCAAGATCGGCTTCATGCGCACTTCGGGATGATCGCGGAAGGCCTTCAGTCCCCAGATATTCCAGCCGCGTCGATAGTCGTCGAGATACTGCTGGGTGACGGGGATGAACTTGCGCACGGACGTGGTTCCGCTCGTCAGCGCAAACATATAGATGCGCCGGTCGGCGAGCAGAGCGGACGTTTCGCCTCGGCGGACGCGCGCGATGTAGGGTTCGAGATACTCGTAGCCGATGATGGGCAGCTGACGGCGATACTCCTCGACGGTACGAATGGCGTCGAAGCGATGATCGCGGCCAAAATCCGTCGGGGTCTGATGGACGAGGATTCGTCGCAACAGAGCCTCTTGCACCTCGCGCGGACAATGGGTGGATGCCTCGAAGTGAGTCAATCGGCGGCGTATGGGCCGAGCGATCAGCTTCAAGGCGACTTTGTGCAGCAGAAAATGCGAGACCTGCTTCAACGCTCGACGAATGGGACTGCTCACGTCGCCCCCTACAAGAGAAACGAGTTAGGCGCAATCAGCGCATCCACGTCGCGCAGCCGATCAACAACAGGAAGGCGTGAAACACCGGAGCGAGTAAACTGCCGGCAAAGCGCCGCCGCGAACGCCGTTGGCTTCGTTTCGTCGTCGTCTGTCGAGGAGGAGTCGCTTCGCTTCGCTCTACAGAAGGCGTCTCGGACATCGGCGCGTCCGCCAAATGGGTCTCGAAAAAGCTCAGCACGCGGCGGCGGTATTCGTCGCCGGCGACTTGTAAGGATTGATTGTGCTTGGCGTTATCGACGATCCACAACTCCTTCGGTTCGCGGACGAACTCGATTAAGCGCCTTGCCATCTCCGGCTTGATGTAGTTATCGTCTCGACCGTGGATCATCAGTAGAGGGCGTGGTGTCAATCGGGGCAAACAGCGCTCCAAATGCGGAAACCGGCAGCGGCGTTGGCGTTCAATCTTACGAATGCCCGCCAGGCCGATCAGCCCGTAAAACCACATCGGGATCAGGCCCTGCACCCGATAGTTGGTGTTGTAGATGCGAAACCAGTGCCTCATGTAGGGAACCAACGTCGTGTAAGTGCCAAACACTCCATCGGTAACGCAGCAGCGAACGTAGGGATCGCGGCTGGCGGCGATGAGCCCCGCTCCCGCCCCCTTGCTGATGCCAAAGAAGCCTACGCCGCGCGGGTCGGCGTCGGGCCGATGCTTCAGATAGGCCAAGGCCGCTTCGGCGTCGGCGACTTCGTAGGTCGTCACCCACTGCAACGGTTCGTAACCCGGCAGGGCATCGCTGCTGCCTTGGTTGCGCGATTCAAAAGCAAAAACGTCGAACCCGCGCTCGACGAGGTATTCGCAGTACGACCAGCACGACCAACGATTGGAGCCAAACTCCAGGCCGAATAAAATCACGCCGCGGCGCGGTTGCGCGGCGCGCAGATAGTAGCCGGACAGCATCAAACCGTCGCCGGTGGGAAAACGCACTTCCTCGGCGTCTGGCTGAGGCTGGCCGCGAGGAACGATGAACAACGGTTTCTCTTGGAAAATGCGCATGAGCAGACCGAGATAGCGCATGCAGAGATAGACGTAGAGTCCGGCCAATCCCAGACACACGAACACAGGCATGCTGAAAAACAGCGTCGCACCCAGCCAGAAGATCACGGTTGCATTCTCCGAGGTAGCCAGTTGTCCGTAGGCGGCAGGCGGTGAACCGTAATTTTTATTGTTACTGTCTACCGACTACTTTGAAAAACGGCTGACGATGAGCGAGATGTTTTGCCCTCCGAAACCGAAGCTGTTGCTGAGCGCGTGTTCGACTCGTTTTTCGCGCGCCTCGTTGGGAATGTAGTCGAGATCGCACACCGGATCGGGCGTCTCGTAGTTGATCGTCGGAGGCAACACACCGCGATGCAGCACATCGACGCAAGTAATCAATTCGACGGCTCCAGCGGCGGCGATTAGGTGTCCCATCATACTTTTGGTACTACTGACCGGTACCCGATAAGCCGGTTCGCCGAACGCTTTTTTGACGGCCAAGCTCTCGACGCTGTCGTTGACTTGGGTACTCGTGCCATGGGCGTTGATGTAACCGATGTCGGAGGGGTTGAGTCTGCTATCCTTGAGTGCGCCTTCGATACAGGCGATGGCACCGCGTCCGTCCGGATGGCTGTCGGTCACGCGGAAGGCGTCTGCCGTCGAGCCGTAGCCGGTCAATTCGGCCAAGATATTCGCCCCGCGCCGCTTGGCGTGTTCCAACTCTTCGAGAACGAGCATCCCCGCGCCCTCGCCGAGAACGAAGCCGTCGCGGTTGAGGTCGAAGGGTCTGGAAGCCTTCTCCGGCGCGTCGTTGCGCATCGACAAAGCCGTCAGTCGATTGAAGCCGGTCACTCCCAAGGGGTGGATCATGCTGTGCGCGCCGCCGACGAGCATGAGGTCGGCGTCACCGTGGCGGATGAGTTCGCCGCCCTCTCCAATGGCTTGACTGCTTGCGGCGCAGGCCGTTAAGCAGTTGAAGTTCGGGCCGCGTAGATCAAAGGCAGCCGCCAAGTGCGCTGGGGTCGTGTGCAATTCTTGCTCGGCTTCGCGTCCGGGATGAAAGTCGCGCAGGGCACCGCGCTCGAAGTCGGCCACGTCGAGTTGTCGCGTCTCGCGGCGATAGGCGCGATAGATAAGCGACATCAAATTGTGGAAATCTTGAATGCCTTCGCCACTACCGAGATACACGCCGAACCGCGTGCGATCGACGCGCGTGTCGTTGAGGAGTCCGGCGTGTTCGAGCGCCTCCTTGGCGGCGACGGCTGCAAATTGACTGTTGACGCCGCAATCTTCCCAGCGCTTGCAATCGGCGACAAAGCGTTTCAGCTCGAAGTCTTTGACCTGAGCGGCGAACTTCGTGGGAAAGCTCTGGGCACGGAAGGCATGGATCGGCCCGACGCCACTTCGGGCTTGCAACTGGGCATCGATTGTTTCGCGGACGCTGTAGCCCAAGGGCGTGATGCACCCCATGCCGGTGATGACAACTCGTCGTCGCATAAGAGGTTAACCTCGTTCTTCGTTCCCGTTGCCGATTTCGCATCCCAAAGATCGCCGAACGGAATGGCGTCAATTCCACTTGCGTACGATCAAGGCGGCACATTGTCCCATTTGCGTGAAGCTCACCTTGAGAACGTAGGGGCGCTCGACCGACTTCCCCGCGCCCCTCAAGACCGAAATAGGACATTCGGGATCGGGGTTTTCGCAATTGAGCGTAGGCGGCACGCGGCCTTCGCTCAAAGCGAGCAGGCTGGCAGCCAACTCTGTCGTGCTACCCCCCGCGCCGAGATTGCCCAGATAGCTCTTGACGGCCAACGCGGGAGGAGGCGACGCGCCGAATACGTCGTGCAGGCTGCGCGCCTCCCAGATGTCGGACTCGCGCGTCGCAAGACCGTGGGCATTGATGTGGTCGATGTCGCATGCCGCGATGCCCGCTTCGGCGAATGCCGCACGGATGGCGCGCGTCAAGCCATCACCGCTGAGGGTGGGATCGAACGCCGCCCCGAAACCGACGATTTCGCCGTAGATGCGGGCGTCGCGTCGTCGAGCGTGTTCCAATTCCTCTACGGAAAACACCGCGGCCCCCTCGCCCACCACGAGACCATCGCGGTCGCGGTCGAACGGCCGACACGCCTTGGCCGGCTCGTCGTTACGACGGGACAGATGCTCGAAGAGGCATTGGCGCACCATGCTGAGGGGATTGAGTTTGCTCTCGGCTCCGCCGACGAGGAAGAAATCGGCCTGATCGCGGAGGAGAATGCGATAGGCCTCGCCCATCGCCAGCAGTCCGGCGACATCGCCTGCCGTGACACTGTTGTTGGGACCGCGCGCATCGTGCAGGATGGAAACGTGACAAGCGAGCATGTTGGGCAGATACTTGAGCATCCAGAGCGGCTCGATAGCGGGGATGCCCTGTTCGCCCCATTTCTCCAGATCGACGCGGCCCGGTTGGCAGTTGGCGCTGACGCACGCGGCATCGACGAGGTCGGAGATTTCGGAAGCGATCAGTCCTGCGCCGAACTCGACGCCGAAACGAGTCGGGTCGAGTTTGCTCTTGTCCACCTTGCTGTCGTCCAAAGCGCGTTGGGCACCGGCGACGGCGAGTTGAATCGTCCGCGCCATCACTTTGAGACCGCGGCGATCTTTTTTCTCGACGAATGTTTTGGCGTCGAAGTCGGGCACTTCGCCGGCGAAGCGAACCGGCAACCCGGAGGTGTCGAACGTCTGAATGGGGCGAACCCCACTACGGCCTTCGTGAAGCGAGCGCCAGAACGACGCCGCGTCCGTGCCGAGGGGACCGATAATGCCAATGCCGGTAATAACGATCCGGCGCGACGATGCAATCATGGAACAGTAGCGGCGGCAATCATTCCATGCGACGATTGCGACAAGCCACCCCTCCTCACCATTCGCTGATACTAAAAACGTCCGCTTCCTGTTCCTCGTCTAGCCCTCTGCCGTCCCAGCAGAGCCTCCCGTCCTGATTTTGTCGCCGGTCATCCGCCCCAGCAGATACTTCATTTCGCCGCTGAAAACGAAGTTGCGATCGCCAAATAGTTGTCCCGACCGCGCTTGATCGAGGTGGGCGAAGAAAATCTCGGCTTCGGCCGTCAACTCGTTTCCAACCGAGACGCGCCCTTGCACGGCCGCCCCCTCGGGTCGGAGGTGCAAGATCTCCGCGTCGTACACCAGTTGTTCGCCCGCCAACATCTCGCGGTGAAAGACGGCGCGCGGCACTTTGGCGAGGACAACCTTCTCCTGAAAACCGTTGACCTCGCCGACCAGAATCCCGCCCGTCTGCGCCAAGCCTTCCAGGATCAGCGCGGCCGGCATCACGGGATAACCGGGAAAATGGTCGCGGAAGTGGTCTTCGGCGAGGCTGAGATTCTTGATCGCCCGCGCCGATTTCCCACTCTCAAAGTCCAAAAAGCGATCGATCCATATCCAACGCATGATCGCCCCGCCCGGTTCTTTCGCTCCTTGCTTCTGCCGAGGGGCGGCACAAAGCAAGCGAGGCTCACTCAGTTATTCGTGCCGTTTTCCAGTTTGCCCTGGATGTAGCGCGCAATCAAATCGACGGTAAACAGGTCGCTCAGATTGCCGACTTCCGGGTTCTGCTCGAAATGGCTCAGATCGGCGAACGGCATCTTGGAACGCAATTCGTCGAGTCCCTTAGTCGTGACGCGGCCGTCCTGAACCAAGTCGGGATCGCCCTGGAAAATGGATTCTGGGAACAACTCGCCGCGCGGAATCTTGATCCCGAATTCGCGCTCGAGCCGGAACACGATGTCCAAAAAGTCGATGGACTCCGCGCCGAGGTCGCCTTGCAGAGTGGAAGTGGGCTTAATATCTTCCTCGTCCACGTTCAGCGCCTCGACCAGTGTCGCGGACACCTTGTTGTAAATTTCTTCCTGCGTCGGCATTGGAGCAAACCTCCCAAAAGGAAACACACTATCGGAAACCATCTCCACGATCCGAGCGGCCCAACCGCTCGGCGATTCGTTTATTCCGCCACGGCACCCAGCGTCAGCCCCCCATCGACGGTCAGAACCTGACCCGTGATGTAAGAACTGTCGGCACTGGCGAGAAAGACGGCCACACGGGCGATGTCTTCGGGCGAGCCGATGCGCCGCATGGGAATGTACTTGGCGATGCGATCGCCCGCTTTATTCCGCACCGGAGCGCTCATGTCGGTCGCGATAAAGCCCGGTGCAATGGCGTTCACCGTTACGCCTCGCTTCGCCAGTTCGACGGCCAGGGCCCGCGTGAACGAGTTAATCGCTCCCTTGCTGGCCGAGTAGTTCGTCTGCCCCATGTTCACATGGTCGGCGGCAACGCTCGAGACGTTAATGATCCGTCCCGCGCGGCGCTGCATCATACCGAATGCGACGGCATGGCAAAAGTTGAAGACGCCGCCCAAGTTCGTCTGGATTACCTTGTTCCACGCCTCGGGTTTCATCCGAACGAACAGGTCGTCCTCAATCACGCCGGCATTGTTGACCAGAATGCCAATCGGCCCCAATTCCTTCTCGACGCACTCGACACATCCATTCACGGACGCCGCATCGGCCACATCGGCTTGAAGGGCGAGCGCTTTCCCGCCTCTGTCGTTGATCGACGCCGCCAACGTGTCGGCGGCTTCCCGGCTGCCGCGATAGACGATGGCAACTTTGGCTCCCTCGGCTGCAAAAGCCTCTACAATGGCGCGGCCGATACCGCGACTGCCGCCCGTAATCAAAGCGTTCTGGTCCTTCAGTCGCATGGGTCTCACTTCCTCTTTCAATCGACGGTGCAGGAATCGCGCATCCTCAAATCTCAGAGTCATCTACGGAAGTCGCAGCATTCCGTACAACTCACGAAAATGCCGAACCATTCCTTCGTCTGCCGCTTGCCTGGACGGATCGCGGTCACGCAGGTTGTAATGGGCGAGGGTTAAGCGAGCGGAAACGGTACTTTGACCTTCCATCTCACCCTTGCCCTTGAACGAAGCTGTCCCATCGCCTCGCTCGGTTAACTCGACCGTGACACGCATCTGGCGACCCGGCTCCATGAAAGTTCCATATTTGATACCCTTGGCCTCGCGCAACACCACGACGCTGGAAGCGAAGTCGTCGGACACTCGCAGCAACCACGCTCCCGCTTCAACCAAGGTTTCCAGCATCAGGACGCCGGGCATCACGGGGAACGTCGGGAAGTGGTCCGCCAGATATTCCTCGCCGAGCGTCAGATTCTTCACCGCTTGCAGGCTTTGGCCCGGACGCACTTCCACGATCCGGTCGATCAAATTAAATCGCATGGCCCGCTCGCTCGATGCTTAAGTAGTTCCTAGTAAGCACGTTCAGCCGATTTACCGGCCTAAAAAGGGAAAGTATATCTATCCCTACCGTCAACGGCAACCCCGAAAGCCGTTTCGCCTCTGCCTCCCTCTCCCCGCTTACCCGTTTTCTCTCCCATGCGCTCTTCGCCGTTCGTCCTACTATGATGCGCTTCGACGGTATCTTTTGGCAATCTGAATTGTTTACAAACTCTAGGTAATTCACGTCGAGTGTCCGTTTACTCGGCAGAGTAAGAATAGTCGGATTTGACGGATGGTTGCGCCCTCCGTCTCTCGAAACCGACTTGGCCGCAATTTTCCCTTCATGGGAACCATCCGAACGCCCTGTCTCTTATCGACCAAAATCGGGGCGGAGTCGGACGATTCTCTCGATATTTTCGTCTCGATAATAAATCGACAAAGAATTTGGGGGAAATTCTGAAAGTCCTCTTGCAACTCGATACGAAGCCGCTTAGGATATTCAACGTTCCGCCGTTTGACGACTTCGGTGACTGGGCGACGCCGAGGAAGCCAGCGGCGGAACATTTTTTGTCTCTCTCATTTTCCGCTTTCTTCCCCCTCCATCCACCCATTGAGATACGTTGAAACGAGCTTTGTGAACTACCCTTCTTGATAGCCTCGGCGATCTGTGTTACAACTCAGTTTACTCTCCTTCGACACGGACGAATGGTTCCCGAGGTTCTGAACCCGTTCTCGTTGTCGAGGGTGTGGAGTAGCGTGCAGGGATAATCACGGCGCGATTATGATACGGGGTCTGCCGATATCTCCGGGAGTCACCGTGGCCCATGCTTTCTGCTTGGACCATGGGTTGCTGCCGAAAGAGTCTCTCTCCTTGGACGCCGCTTCGCTTTCGGGTGAAGTCGGCCGTTTCGATCGTGCCTGCGCTGTCGTGTCGCGTGAACTCGACGACGCCATCGAGCGCGTCGGCAAGCAAATCGGCGAGGAAGAGGCCGCCATTTTCCGCACGCATCGCTTGTTGCTGCGCGATCCCACGCTGACGACGCGGGTCAGAAACGCCATTCTGGAGCGCAGGGTCGATGCATCCACCGCGCTCCGCGAGATCCTCGAAGAATACAATAAACTCTACGGGCAGATTGCCGATCCCTATTTACAAGAGCGCATGGCCGACTTGCGCGATGTGATCGGACGCATCCTGGCACAGCTGACCCGCGAAGCACAAGCGCCGATCTCGCATCCCCAAGAGCCGGTGGTACTCGTCGCCGAAGAAATCCTGCCGTCGCAGGCGTTGAAGTTCGATCGCCATCTCGTCGCCGGTATCGTCACCGAATCGGGTGGGGCGACCGGACATGCCGCCATTTTGGCGCGCGCGCTAGGGATTCCCGCCGTCTCCGGCTTGCGCGGCCTGTTGCGCGAAGTTCATACCGGCGATCTGCTCGCCGTCGATGGACGCGAGGGCCACGTCTACGTCAATCCCGGTCCCGAAGTGGAGACGGCATATCGCAAGTTGCAGCGTGAGTACGCCGACTTCGCAGGCAAGCTGATCGAGAACCGCGATTTGGAGCCGATCACTGCCGACGGCATTCGCCTGGAACTCTTGGCCAATGTCAACGGACCTCTCGACGCGGCAACGGCTGGATCCGCCGGAGCGACTGGAGTTGGGCTTTATCGTACCGAGTATCTGTTTTTGACCCATCCCTCCGTGCCCGACGAAGAGGAACAGCTTACCGCCTATCGTGCCGTCGTCGAGGCCGCTCCGAATCGACTCGTCACCATCCGTACGCTCGACCTCGGCGGCGACAAGCACGTTCCCTATCTCGGCCATCGTCGCGAGGCCAACCCGTTCATGGGTTTTCGCAGCATCCGCCTCAGTAGTGCCTACCCCGACTTTTTTCAAACGCAGCTGCGCGCCATTCTGCGGGCCGGAGTCTACGGCCAGGTCGGTCTGCTGTTTCCCATGATTTCAACTTTGGAGGAGGTGCAGCGACTCAAGAAGATCGTCGATCGCACATGCGTTGCACTCCATCGATCCGGAATCGCCTTTGCCGATGAGATGCCCTTGGGGATTATGTTGGAAGTGCCCGCCGCCGCTCTGTGCATTGAAGCGCTCTTGGAAGAGGTCGATTTTGTCAGCATCGGTTCCAACGACTTGATCCAATATCTGATGGCCGCCGACCGCGACAATCCGCACGTCGCCCATTTGTGCGAGCCGTTCAGTCCGGCATTGATGCAGATATTGCATCGCGTCATTCGCGCCTGCAAAGACCGGAACAAGCCCGTAACCTTGTGTGGTGAGATGGCCGGTTGGCCGCGTTGTTTCTTACCGCTGTTCGGCATGGGGCTGCGCCGTCTGAGCATGAGTCCCGCATTCGTGCCGTCCATAAAGGAAGTGGTGCGGCACACTACATTAGAGATGGCCGAGCGCGTCGCCAACCGCGTGTTACAAATGCAAACCTACGGCGAGATTCGCGGCTACCTGACGCGCAAAATCCGCGAAGCCTGGCCGCATGTCTCGCTTCTCGATGTCAGCCGATAGACGATTCGTCCCGGGTTATTTCTCGGGCGGAGTGAAGTCGGCGATCCACAACTGCGAGGGTTGCCGACCGTCGCGCGTGGAGGTCCACATCAACCGTTTGCCGTCGGGACTGAACACCGGCAATACATCCGCACCCGGAGCATAGGTCAGACGCGATCGCTTGCCGGTCTCCACATTCATCCAATAGAGATCGTAATTGGGTCTTCCCGCGATCCCATGATCGGCTCCCGCGTAGACGATGTGCGCACTGTCCTTGTACCAAAAAGGCCCCCAGCACACCCAGTTCAGGTCGTCGGTCAGAGCGCGTTCGCCCGTGCCATCGACGTTGATGACGTATAACTGCAAATGGTCGGGCTTCTTCCGATCGCTGCGAAAGATCACGCGCTTGCCGTCCGGCGAAAAGAACGGGCCGCCATTGTAGCAACCCGGTGCGTGCGTCAATTGACGGACATTCTTGCCGTCTCTATCCATGATGTACAATTCGAGGTTCTTTTCGCCGCCTCGATTGGAACAGAATACGATGGACTTACCGTCCGGCGAATAGCTGCCCTCGGCGTTGTAGCCGGGTTCCTTGGTCAGGCGCTTTAAGCCGGAGCCGTCCGGATTGGCCTCGAAGATGGACAAGTGCGAATCGAAATCCCACTGATACCGGCGGCGCTTGCCGGACTTGCGATCTTCTTCTCGCCTTTGATATTCCTCCGCATATCGCTTCTTGGCGTCGGGATCGAGATGACTGCTGGCGAACATTATCTTTTTCCCATCTGGAGCGAAGTAGGAACAGGTCGTCTTGCCCACGCCCGGACTGACCCGTCGAAGACGCTGGGTTTCGAGATCCATCGTGAAAATCTGATAAAACGGATTCCCACTGTCCTTTTCTTCCGCCTGAAAGATGATGCTCTTTCCATCCGGCGAGAAGTAACCTTCGCCGGCGCGGACGAAATCCTTGGTCAGCTGGCGAATGTCTTTCAGACAAACTGACTCCTCTTTATGCCAGTCGGCCGGCTCGGCCGTGAAAAGCGTCAGAAGCAGGCAAATCGACATGGGTTTACTCCTCGACAATGCGATCGGCTACACGACGAGCCCAATCGGCTCATGTCAGTCTACGAGAATCTCGGCCATCGAAAGCCCCTAGCGACCGAATCGCTCGGTAGGTGCTTCGATAACCGTTCATCCACTTCCCTGCATAGGAACCATGGCCGTTCATTGACGACAATTACGGTTCGTCGTCATAAGATAAATTCGGATATATCCCGACCTACCGCGATGAGGAACGTGAGTCGTTTCATGCAAGCAATTCAATTGAAGCAACCCGGACATTTCGAGCAGATAAGCATCGACGAACCGAGTAAGCCCGGACTCGGTGAGGCATTGGTACGGGTGCATCGAATCGGCATCTGCGGCACCGACATCAGCGGCTATCTGGGTAAGATGCCGTTTTACAGCTATCCGCGCATCCCCGGCCACGAGCTGGGCGTCGAGGTGATGGAAGTCGGCGACGGGGTGGCCAACGTCAAGGCGGGGATGCGCTGCTCCATCGAACCGTACATGAACTGCCAGCAGTGTTTCGCCTGCCGGCGCGGGCGGGGCAATTGTTGCGAAAAGCTGCAAGTGCTGGGCGTTCATACGGATGGAGGATTGCGGCCCTATTTCCTGGTGCCGGCGCGTAAACTGCATCCGTCGAGCAAGCTGACCCTCGATCAACTGGCGCTGGTCGAGACGTTGGGCATCGGCTGTCATGCCGTCGATCGCGGCCAACCGCAGGCCGACGAGTTCGCCCTCGTCGTCGGCGCGGGGCCTATCGGGTTGTCCGTTATCGAGTTCGTCAAACTGACCGGCGCGAAGATCATCGTTCTCGATCTCAACGAAAAACGCCTCGCTTTCTGCAAGCAACAGATGGGCGTGCCGTACACCATCCGTTTCCGGGGCGACGGCTCCGAGTTGAAGGAATTGCAGGACATCACCGACGGCGCGCTCGCCCCCGTGGTGTTCGACGCCACCGGCAACACCAAGTCGATGTGCAACGCCTTCAACTACGTGGCCCATACCGGCCGGCTGGTGTTCGTCGGCATCGTCACCGATGAAATCCACTTTCCCGATCCGCTATTGCATCGCCGCGAGATGACGGTGTTCGCCTCGCGCAACGCTCTGCCCGACGATTTTCGCCGTATCATCGGTTTGATCGAGGAAGGCCGCATCGACACCCGGCCGTGGATCACGCATCGCACGCCGTTCGCCGATCTCATCGGCCATTTTCCCTCGTATACCAAACCGGAGACCGGCGTCATCAAGGCGATGGTCGAAGTCGATTGAAAAGAGGCTTACCCATGATGCGCTCGTGTGTGACGATCAGCCTCGTACCCGAGGTGCGCGGTGGTCCGTTTATTTTTTGGGACGACCTGGCCGAAGGATGCCGACAAGCGAAACAACTGGGTTTCGACGCCGTGGAGATTTTTCCACCGTCGCCGTCCGCCGTCGATGTCGCTCTGGTGCGGCGTCTGCTCGATGACAACGGCCTGTCCGTCGCGGCCTTCGGCACCGGAGCGGGGTGGGTGCTGCAACGCCTGTCGTTGACATCCGCCGAGGCCGGCATCCGCGCTGGGGCGAGGCAGTTCATCCGCAACGCGATCGACCTGGCGGGGTCGTTTGGGGCATCGGCCATCATCGGCTCGATGCAGGGACGGCACGGCGAAGTCGAAAAACCGACGGCGCTCGATTATCTCCGCGAAGCCCTCAACGATCTCGGCCAACATGCCGTCCAGTATGGCGTGCCGCTCTTGTACGAACCGCTCAACCGCTATGAGACGAACCTCGTCAACACCGTTGCCGACGGCGTCGCGTTGCTGCAATCGTTGTCCACGCGCAACGTCAAGCTGCTGGCCGATCTGTTCCACATGAACATCGAAGAGGTGGACCTCGCTGCGGCGCTGCGGAGCGGCGGCGAACACGTCGGCCACGTGCATTTTGTCGATTCCAACCGACGACCGGCGGGCTGTGGGCACATCGACTTCACGCCCATCGCGGCAGCTCTGCGAGACATCAACTATCGGGGCTATCTATCCGCCGAGGCGCTGCCGTATCCCAATCCGCTCGAGGCGGCAAAGACCACGATAACGACGTTTCGCAAGTATTTCGTGCTGTGAGCGACGAATTCTCTCCCTCTCCCCGAAGTGGGGGAGAGGGGTTGGGGGTGAGGGGGCGTCTTCTCCCCCAATGCGGGGGAGAGGGGTTTGAGGCGAGGGAAAAAGCAGACCCTCACCCCTGCCCCTCTCCCATGAATACATGGGAGAGGGGGAAGTAGCGTGCTGAAGCATCGGTTGATCCATCCGCAAATCAACGCCATTCTCGGCCGCGCCGGCCATCACGGAAAGATACTTATTGCCGATGGCAATTATCCGGCATCGTCGAAAAAGGGGCCGAATGCGGAGATCGTCAGTCTCAATTTGTCGCCGGGGATCGTTACCTGCTCGCAGGTTCTCGCCGCTGTTCTGTCGGCCATCCCCATCGAAGCGGCCCATACGATGATGTACGAGACCACGGGGCCGTATGCTCTGACCGAAGATCCGCCGGTGTGGAACGACTTCCGCAAAATCCTCGCCGCCGCCCAACCCGGTCTAACGCTGCAATTCATTGAGAAATGGGAGTTCTACAGAGCCGTCGAAACTCCGGATCACGTGCTGACGGTTCAGACTGCGGACCAACAGCGCTTCGCCAACCTCCTGCTGAGCATCGGCGTTCGTATGGACGAGTGAACAAAGAGCCTCACGCAAAGGCGCAAAGAACGCAAAGAGAAAACAAGAAAAAGAATGAAGTTGTGCGTATCGGTATGAAGGAGATTTATAAAATTTCCACGAAATCAACTGCGTCGTACACGGTCTTCCTCATGGATGTTTTTCTTTGCGCTCTTTGCG
>JAKBCS010000133.1 GCA_021807595.1 Planctomycetota bacterium
GTGACGCATCTTTCGGATCAGTGTTTCGACGAGGCATTGGAGATTTACGGCGGGCCGGTCTTGGCCAGTCATCATAACTGTCGCGCGCTGGTTCCCGATCAGCGCCAGTTAACCGACGATCAGATAAAACGATTGGTAAATCGAGGAGCGGTCATTGGCACAGCGCTGGACGCCTGGATGATGTATCCGGGATGGAAACGCGGCAAGACGCGCCCGGAAGAAGCCGGCGTGACCTTGGAAACGATGGTGGACCATCTGGACCGAGTTTGTCAGTTGGCGGGGAACCACCGTCACGCGGCCATCGGTACCGATCTCGACGGCGGCTTCGGCCGCGAGCAATCGCCCCACGATTTAGATACCATCGCCGATTTGCAACGCCTGCCGGAAATCCTGACCCGGCGCGGATACAACGACGACGCCATCGCCGCCATCTTGCACGGCAATTGGTTGCGGTTCTTTCGGCAGGCGCTGCCGCAACAAGTCGTACCGAAGTCGTAAGCCGCCGGGCGATCGCCCTTTGGGACGGATTATGGAGCAAACGCTCATCCGCACCATCTGGATGATTTACCTCCAAGCCGAGGGCATGAGCGGTTTGCTGCTCATCCTCGTGTGTGGGATATTGTATGCCCATCGCCGCCGCGCCTACTTCCTGTACTGGACGCTTGCTTGGCTCATGTTCAGCGCATGGCGTTTGCTGAACGGCCTGACGCTCGGCGAGCCGGGGGTGTCGGCGCTGCGGAGCGAATATCGCGGGATATTGCTCGATCTCGCCGCCGTCTGCGGTTGGTGGCACATTAGTTTCTGGCTGTTCGGCTTGATTCACATTCGACAGATCCATCAAACGGGTTCGCCCACGCATGCGCCGGGGCCTTCGTTGATTCTGGTCCTTCCCGGCTTGGTGGCCACGGTCGTACCTGCGATTCTTTTGCGTCAGTTCGTGCCGGGCCTGGCGCAGGCCGTATTGTCCGTGGTCATGGCCGCGGTCTACGGCGGGAGCGCGGCATGGTTCGCCGTTCGCTGGTGGCACACGGGGCAACTCGGCATTCTATTGTTGCCCGTCTCGCTCGGTCTGTGCGCGCTGGCACGGCTGTACGCAACCAAGCTCGATCTCAATCCGCCCGTGGGCGGCTCGGTGTTCACCGTACTCTACCAAAACGCCTTGATCGACGTCTTGTCGCAAACGATGACTGTGGTCGCCGCCATTGTCGTTTTGCTCAACGATGAGAGTACGCTGCTGCGCGAGACCGGACAGCGCTTGGCGGAGTCGGAAGATCGATTTCGTCTCCTTTTCGAGTACGGCGGCGTCGGCATGGCCTTGCTGTCGCCCGACGGCGAGTTCGTGCAGGTCAATCCCGCCTTAATCCAGATGCTCGGCTACACGCCATCGGAGTTGATCGGCAAGCACCTTCTCGATGTGATGTACGCCGAGGATCGCAGCAGCAGCAATCGCTTGCGCGGCAAAGAGGATGCTCCCCAATACGAGCGCGAAAAACGATTCGTCTGCCGCGACGAGAAACTCGTCTGGGCGCGCATCGTGCGGGTGCCGATCTGCGACGGGCGAGGGGCCGTCCGCTATCATGCGGTGGTTTTCGTCGATGTCACCGAGCGAAAGCACGCCGAGCGAGAGCTGCGGGAAGAGCGCGATTTTATTTCGCAGATATTACAAATCGCCGATGCGCTGATTTTGGTTCTCGACACCGAGGGACGCATCCTCCGCTTCAATTCCAAATGCCAGAGCGTTTCCGGATTGAGCGAGAAGGAGGTACGCGGTCGGCTGTTGTGGGACGGTCTGCCCCCACCGCGCGCCGTCGATTCCATGCGCCAGATCTTCAATCAGCTTCTAGCCTCGAACGGCAAGGCTTCGGTGCGGAGTTGCGACACTCCCTGGCGCACAAAGAGCGGCGAGGAACGGCTGATCGCTTGGCGTCACTCTCTGGTCCGCGACGAGAATCATCGCCCGCGCCACGTCATCTGCGTTGGTCTTGATGTGACCGAACAGCGGCGCATGGAAGAACAGCTTCTCAAAGCGCGGAAGATGGAAACGCTCGTCACACTCGTCGGCGGCATCGCGCACGATTTTAACAATCAGCTGACGGCTATCCTCGGCAATCTCGATATGCTGGCGATGGACTTGGAGCATCTGCCGACGGACAATGTGGTGCGGATGCAACCCTGCTTGGAGGGAGCCGAGCGCGCGGCCCAACGCTGCGCGGGCATGACGGCACGTTTGTTGACGTTCAGCCGAGGCCGAATCGGCGCACTCCAAACCGTTGCTCTCGATCGTTTGCTCGAAGAAACCACGTCGGCCCTACAACACGGTTTGCCCGGAATTACTCTGGAAATCCTGACCCCGGCGAGTCTCCCCCCCGTGACCGTCGATGTCGCCCAGATGCACGAATTGTTACACAACCTCGCAACCAACGCGCGCGAGGCCATGCCGGAGGGCGGGATGCTTGCGCTCTCGTTGGCGTTGCGCGAATTCAGTGCCGACGACTGCGCCGACAACCTCGACATGCGCCCCGGCACGTTTGTCGAGTTGTGCGTGCGCGATACCGGCTGCGGGATGTTTCCGGAGATCCGCGAACGCATTTTCGAGCCGTTTTTCACCACCAGAAAGCCGCCCCAAGGACGCGGCATGGGATTGGCCGTGGTTTTCGGCATCGTCAAAGGGCACAAGGGATGGATCGCGGTCGAGAGCGAACCCGGCGAAGGGACGACCGTGCGCGTTTATCTACCCGCGGCGCGCGCCCAGGCTTCTGTCGCCGCTCCCCTCGCAGTGCCTCAAACGGAAAGCGCGAGGGGGCAGCGCATCCTCGTGGTGGACGACGACCCGCTCGTGCGTAAGTCGGCCTCCAGCATCCTCGAACGCAACGGTTATGACATCGTTACCGCTGAGGACGGTGAGGAGGCGCTGACTATCTTCCGCCGTGAAGCCGACAAAATCGATCTCGTTTTGCTCGATTATATCATGCCGCGCATGAACGGCATACAGGTTCTGCGCCAATTGCAACAACTCGATCCCGATGTGTGCGTGCTGTTTTGCTCCGGCTATCATGCCGATCGCGAGGTCGATCAACTGCTCGCTTCCGGAGCGCGGGCCTTCGTGCCCAAGCCGTACCGCGCGCAAGACTTGGTTCAGTCGATTCGCCGGGTGCTGGCGAATCGTTAGCGCAACCTGCCCGATGCGCTATCAGATTTCGGCAGATGAAGCAGCCGATTCGCCGCTCACGTTTCCACGACGTCGTCTAGCAGTGCGATAGCGACGATCTCGGCACGGTCCAACAACAGACGCCGACGATTGCGTTTGATGCCCGTGGACAAGCAGGCGGCCACATAGTTCTCGCGCGTTGTGTCGGTATCGCGCAGGTCGTGCAAATCGGCGTTGCGCAGTTCCAGAAAATGCGCGTCGATTCCGTGCAGCGTTCCCAAGCACACATACTCGCTCCGCAAATCGACAACCACGCGCCGATGGAGAAACGCTTCGAGCATTCCATTCTCCCCCGTTTTGTCGTTGGGATTCCCGCCGGGCCTCGCTTCCTCTATTGTAAGGAAGTATTCGTTGTAGGACTCGCCGTGAATAGCTCGCGCCTCCACGACAAAACCTTGCCCGCCGATTTGGATGAATCATTTGATCCCGGCGCGGCGGCATCGTTGGGTTGGAAGCCCGGCGGCGTATTTTTGTGGCGGTGCGTTCGGCGAGCCGTTTGTTGTCGAGGAACATAATGTCGGACTTGCGGGAAGAGATGGTCCTTCATCCGGAGGAGTTAACGGCCTGTTGCGCCGAGATTGCCAAATACCCCCATTTTGGATTCGATACGGAGTTTGTGGGCGAGGACACCTACCATCCGAGCTTGTGCTTGGTGCAAGTGGCGACGCCGGAGTGCCTCTACCTCATCGACCCGCTTTCGGCAGGCCCGCTCGATGCCTTTTGGCAATTGGTCGTCGATCCGGCGCGCGTGGTCGTCGTTCACGCGGGTCGTGAAGAAGTTCGCTTGTGCCGACTGTGGACCGGACAAACGCCGGGCAATCTGTTCGATCTGCAACTCGCCGCGGGACTCATGGGTTTGACCTATCCTCTCGGTTACGGCGCGCTGGTGTATCAGCTGTTGGGCGAGCAGATGACCAAGGGGGAAACGCTGACGGAATGGCGACATCGCCCGTTGACCGGCGCTCAGATTCGCTATGCCTTCGACGACGTTCGCTATTTGTTACCGGCTTGGCGGCGTATTTCGTCGCGGCTGGAACAGTTGGGCCGAACCGAGTGGGCGCGTGAAGAGTTCGAGCGCTTGGCCGTAAACGCAGCGCCAGAGGAGCCGGACGGCGAGCGATGGCGCAAGCTGCGCGGTCTCGGTTCCTTGGATCGCCGACGACTTGCCATCGTGCGCGCCTTGTTCCGCTGGCGTGAGGAAACCGCCTCGCGCACCAATCGACCGATCCGCGCCATTCTTCGCGACGATCTGATCGTCGAAATCGCTCGCCGCAATCCGGCGCGCGAGCGCGATTTGCAGGTGCTGCGCGGTCTGCCGCGCCGCGATCTCGACTCGATTCTAGCGACCGTGGCCGACGCGCGGGCTTTAGCTCTCGAAGCGTGTCCCATGAGCGGCGGCCGCGAACAAGATCCGCCCCAGCTGACCTGGATCGCCAATGTCCTGACCGCCGTATTGGGCGATGTGTGCATCCGCCGCGATCTAGCCCCGAACCTCGTCGCCAGCAACAACGACGTAAAAATACTCGTCCGATCCCGCTGCGCCAGTCTATCGGTGCCAGCCGAATCGCTCCTCGGAAGCGGCTGGCGACGCGAACACATCCTGCCAACCCTGTTGAATATCCTCGACGGTCGAAGTCGCCTTCGCATCTCCGACCCGAGGTCCGAGACGCCCTTCGATTACGAGGACGATTCGACCCAACCGTGAGCGCGGCATCGGCCGTCGGACAAGGACAATCGGAAATCCAAGATCGGCTGGCTCACCGTCTCTTGTTGGAGAGGGGCTTTTTCGTGTACTATCCACGAGAAGCGAGTTGGGTTGTTACGCCGACGGCAAAACGAATACACTATCCGTTTGCCGCAGTCCCAAACTCGGTCGGCTCCCGAACGAAATGCCGAGGGGCCGAAGGCGAACGATATAATAAGAAGGCGTTTCCTCGCTCTTTCAGGGTGTCCTTATGGCTGACGAACAAGCTCCCCTTCCTTCGCCGCATTCCTCAACTCGGTTTACGACGCCTTCGGCGATCGCGCCCTCCGACAACGGCAAAGACATCGCGACTCAACCCGCCCGCGGCCATCACAAGACCGCGCCAAAGTCGGAGATGGCCCTGTTCGCTCGTTGGCTGCTCGGCTGTCTGATCGTCTTCGCTTGCGGATGGGGGGCGCTCGGTGGAACGGTTTACTTCCTACGAGGCAGTCATTTCTCGCATCCCGAATGGATCTTCGCCGTCGTCGCCGCCCTCGATCTCGTGTTGTATTTATTTCTCGAACACGGGTTCCGGCTTAGCAAGTTCATGGGTCTGCGCATCGAGCCGGGCACGCACTCTTGGCACTCGGCGATCATGCTCTGGCTCTTCGGCGTGCCCGGATTACTGTTTCGACCCACCGAGTTTCATCCCGAAGCCGAAGCGAAAGCGGCGGGAATTCAAACGGGACCCCGCTCCCATCCGCAGGACTCCCCGCGTAGCGATAGTGTCCGCGAAGTCGTCGAAACCATCGTCTTCGTCGTCGTCCTCGTGTTGTTGATCAAATCGTTTGCCGCCGAGGCGTTCGTCATCCCCACCGGCTCGATGGGCGAAACCCTCTTTGGCTATCAAAAAGAGGTTGTATGTCCCGATTGCGGCGTCCAATTTCCCATCAATTGTAGTGGGGAAGTCGAACCGTCGAACAACGGCACGCCCACTCCTGTATACGCTTGCGTCTGTCCCAGTTGTCGACAGTTCATCCACTTCCCCAACGCCCCCGATAGTTACCTGCGCGCGTATCCCGAATCGCGTCCCATTGCGGACCCGGGCTGGAACAGCGGCGACCGCGTACTAGTGGCCAAGTTCGTCTACGATCTGTTTCAACGAAATCCCGATCGGCTCGATGTCGTCGTTTTCAAGTTCCCCGGCGACGGCGACAACAAGTCGTTCCCCAACAGTGGGCCGTATCGCAATCATGTGCCGATGAATTACATCAAGCGTTTGATCGGCGAACCGGGTGAAACGATCGCCATTCGCGCCGGCAAGCTGTTCGTACTCTACCCCTCCAAAGGTTTGCACTACGAAGATTACGAACGGGCCAAGCAAGATCCGACGTTGATGGCGACGTTATGGCGCAAGAATTATATGCACGAAAACGATCCCAAAGCCGTCGAACGCTTCCAAGCCGGAGAGTTTCAAATCGTTCGCAAAAAGCCGGAGAACATCCTGTCGATGATGCGGCTGGTTTACGATAACGATCATCCCAGTAAAAGCGATCCAGCCTCGGCCCAGCGCTGGCGCGGTCTCGCGGACGGATGGACAGCGAGCGGTTCCCACGGCTTCGAACGCGCCGCCGCCGACAAGCTCGACTGGTTGCGCTACCATCACATTTTGCGCGACCAAAACGGCAAGTCTGCTCTCATCACCGACATCATGGGGTATAACACCTATGTGAACGGGTCGACCAATCACGACAAGCCACAGAACCCGCAAAGGGACAGCGGCTCGACGTTGGGGAAGAATTGGGTGGGCGATTTGATCCTCGAATGCGAGGCTACCGTCGATGCGCCACAGGGCGAGCTAATTCTTGAACTCTGCAAGGGAGTCGATCGCTTTCAAGCTCGATGGGATCTGTCCACCGGCGTTTGCACCCTGGTTCGCAAAAACAGCGAGGGGGAACAGACGCTGGACAGCAAGCCGACCGCGATGAAAAAAAAAGGCAGTTATCGACTCCGCATTGCTAACGTCGATGAGCGTTTGGTCGTTTGGGTGGACGGCGATCTGCCGTTCGACAATGGCGTAGCATACCTCGGCCCAAAGGAATTGGGTCCCCGCCGCGACAACGATCTCGAACCGGCCAGCGTTGGCGTTCGTGGAACTAGCGTCAAACTGGAGAAGCTCAAGTTGTTCCGCGACACCTATTACACGGTAGGCGACAGTCCGAGCAGTCCCGACGTGAGCGGCATCGATTTCACCGATCCTTCCACTTGGGTCGGCCTGAAAACTCCGCCGATTCTGACGATGTATGTCCAACCGGACCATTTCCTCTGTCTGGGCGACAACAGCCCCGAAAGTTCCGACGGCCGCTCGTGGGGCACCGTTCCTCGCCGCCTTCTCCTGGGTCGAGCCTTGATGGTTTATTACCCGTTTGGTCGCGCCGGCCGCATTCGTTGATACTTCGAGGATGGACCCATGAACAGCGGCGAGATCACGATTCGCGTTCGCTACGCCGAGACGGATCGCATGGGGCTGTTGCACCATGCGAACTATCTGATTTACTTAGAGCAGGGCCGCACCGAGCTGCTGCGTTCGCACGGTCTATCGTATAAAGATTTGGAAGACAAGGGATATTTATTGGTGCTTACCAAGATGGAGATCAAGTACCGCTGGCCGGCCCGCTACGACGATGTGGTGACGCTGAAAACCATCGTGATGCGGACCACCTCGGTGCGCATCGACCATCGGTACGAACTGTATTGCGATGGAAGGCTATTGGCCGAGGCGGCGTCCACGTTGGCCTGCGTCGATCGCGACGGCAGACCGCAAGCGCTGCCCGATTTCCTGCGCGACGGCAAGGAGTAATCCATGACCAAGAGCATGAAGATCTGGGCGCTTTGCCTCTGCGCCACGTTGGCGGCTGCGAACCTCGGTTGCCAGCCAAGCCCGACCTCGAAGCCGGGCGCTAACCGAGCGCCAGAGAAACAAGACAAGCCCGACAACAAGGATAAGTCGGTCAAACAACCCTCGCCCGACTTGGGCGAGTAGTCGCGTTCCCCTCCCCTCGCTTGCGGGGGGAGAAACCGGAGAGGTAGGGGAGATAGAGATCGTGCGCCGTCGCCTGATTCTCAGCGTGTTGCCTCTGATGTTCTGTTTGGTACCTGCGTTGGCGGCCTCGTTGATCGCCGCCGCTTTGCCCGTTGGAGCGCGCGCATTCTATCTGAAGTCGCTCACGACTCTCGACGCTCTTATCCTCGCGCTGGGCATCTCTATCTTTCTGATACAAACGCTCCTCTCGTGGACGGCGCTTCAATGGCGGGGCGTTGGCTTCGACGAAAGGCCGGATCGTTGGCTGACGAATCTGGCTCAGGCTGCCGAGTGGTTTCCCCTTTTGGGTTTGATCGGCACCGTGGCCGGCATCCTGCAAACCTTCAGCTCTATCGAAGGACCGACACCGGCGGCGATCATCATTAAGCTGTACGCGCCGGCCATCACGGCCACCGGCAGCGGTCTGTTCATGGCCCTGCTCAACATCTTGCCGAGTTGGATCGTGTTGCTGGGCCGCGACATCATTCGCTCGCTGGGAGGCGACGAAATGCCGAACGCGCTGGACGCCGCACCCATGCGCCCGGCCGAGAGCATTCGCCGCTGAGTGCGGGCAGGAGGAAGGCGGGCCGATGATCCAACTACCCCAGCGAAGCGTGACGCGGTTTTTTATCCCGCTCATCGACGTACTGACCCTGCTTTTCTGCATCTTTCTCGTTTTGCCCCTGGCCCAGAAAGCCAGCGACGCCTCGGCGGACGCCGAAGGAGCGCAAGAGCCCGTGCCTCCTGCCGAGGAGGAAGTGCAACGATTGCGCCAGTCTGCTCTGGAATTGCGCGACGAGATCGAACAACTGAAGCGCGCGAAAGGCAACGCGCTGCAGAAGCGCCTGGCCGTGCGCGTACTCGAGATCGACGGTGAGACCGGGAAACTCTCCTACCGCGATCCCGAACGCATCCCCATTCCCAACGATGCGGCCGCTCGATCGCTGATGGATCGGGATCGACAGAAAATAGGACAAAAGGAGCTGTATTATCTAATACTCTATCCGCGCGACCCAGCCAGTTTGTATCCTTCGGTCGGCCAGCGCGCCGATTACGACCGCTGGTTCGAGGGGGTGGCACTCGGCTACGACGATCCCAATTCGGCGGCGGGAGGAGGACGGCCATGACGACGGAACTGCCGGTGAGAATCCTCGCCGTGATCGGTGCAGCTGTGGGCGGAGGACTCGGTTTGGGATTGCTGGCGCAATTGCTGCTGCGCGCCTTCGCCGCCCGCAAACCGCCGCGCTGGTCGATGGCGATCGTGCGAACCCTGAGCGGTTTGATTTGCGGCTGGCTCGTCGCACTGTGGCTGTTCGGCACCGGCAGACCTGGCCTCGGCGGTTCGGGCGGCCTGGGTCTGGGCGAAGGAGCGAGCGTCGGCGACGCCAACGAGAAAACGAATCCGTTTCAAACCAAAAATGACGGAGGCGCGAGCAAAGTCTCGGACGAGCAGACTTTGCGCGTCGAAGTCCTGGGCATGGAGGCTTTGAGATCCGCCAATCGAGATGCCGCTCATTGCTATCGTTTGGACAAATCAGACGGTACGGTTTTCTTGACGTGGCCGGAATTAAAAGATGAGATGAACCGTCGCCGCGACCATGTATCGCTGCGCCGCGTCGAAATCGTGCTGTATAAAGATAGCCCCAACGACGATCGAGCGGTGGTGACTCAGTTGAAGAATTGGAGCCGCGAACGCAAGCTGCAAGTGGACGTGGTTAAATCCACCGCCGATACTCCGCGCTGACCCGGCGAAGCTTCAATTCTCGCTGTCGCGAGTGGAGCCGGCATTTCCGCTGCAACGGTCCCCTTCTATGTCGATCCTCGCCAAACAGTGGCGTCACCTATCTCCGTGCAGCACTTCAACGATCCCCATCGCGTCGCCCTTCGCGCGAACCGAATCGACCGAGTCGTCTTCCCACCCTGAATCCGATCGGGCGCTAACCCGCTTAGCCGCGAGCCGAAGGGGAGCGCGATGCTCGGTCAGTCTTTCGTGAGCCGTGACGAATCCGAGCCTGCCGAGGCGAAAGGCGCATCCAGTGACAGGGGCGGAGTCAGCCGCTGGGCGAAGAATGCTCCACCCACCGGCCGATGCCGCCCGTTCGTCGGAGAGACGTAGCCTTATCCGCCCTTGGCGCGGGAATGGACCCACGGGAAGGGGGTGACGACTTCGACGGGCTTGGTCGAAATCTTCTCGTTGAGGATATTCTCGAAGATCGTGGCGTAAAGGGTTTCGATCTTATTCATGGAATGGGCGGCCATGAGCATGTGAACGCGGCCTTGGTTGCCCAGCACCCAACGTCCCCCGCGGCGGTCGAACACGGGCCTCGCTCCGTCGGCTTTGCCCTCGGCGGCTTGCAGCGCGCGGGCAGCGCGGATGGTGACATCGGGGCCATCGAGCGGAGGCAGCGTCAGCTGCGGGGCGAGGGGGCGACCGCTGGGGTCGCGGTAGGTTAACGGGCTACCTTTGTCGTCTGTCGGCGGATCGAAGGTGACGGCCTCGACTGTGAGGCCATGTTCGTTTTTCAAGCGCTCGGCGTGGGCCTTGCGGAAATACGCCTTAAATTTGCCGCCGTCGTCCTTGGCCTCCGCCATCGCTTTTTTGGTGGTTTCGACAACCCATTTGGCTTCGCGCAACAGCGTGCCAGCGTCAACCGGGCCGGCGACGCAGTGCAACACACGGCCATCGGGAGCGCAGAAATAGCTGGCGACATTGCCGCCCTGCTTTTGAGCGCCGACGATGCGGAAAGTAGCGACTTTTTGGAACGAAGAGGCAAAGTATTCATTTAGGTATTTGCCGACTTCATCGTTGGCCAGAGCGTTCACACGGAGCGCCTCGGCGTTGTTTCAGGTAAAGCGCGGGTCTTCAAAGTTGCCAGAAACGTGCAACACGAAGACGAGCTTTTGCTCTTTCTTGGCGATCTTGGCGGCTTCACTGGGCGTGTCGTGGAACTCGACCCGCGTGCCGTGCGAACCGCATCCCCCTTCGTCCTTCTTTGGAGCGGGCTGCTTGGCGATCGGGCGAGTGGGACCGGGCACGGGCGATTTGCCATCCAACTCGGAAGCGGCACTTACGGCCAATCCCACAACGGACGATAGGCACAACCCCGCGACACGGAACAAAAGACGACGCAACATATCGAAACCTCCACAACGGTTAGGACAGGTACAGACCCACCGACGTGTCCACAAATAAGACGTTGTAGCCGAGTAAAAGTTTGCTCGCATTTCATTCGCGTGAAGTTCTTGCTAAAATAGAAGGATACCAGGTTTCTCCTTGTGATTCACTGCCGAGGGTGCGTCGTCATGACTTACGCCGGTTACTTTCTCATCGCCAAACCGATGCTCCAGGAACCCACCTTTCGCCATACGGTCATTTTCCTAATGGCCCACAGTGCTGAAGGCGCGTTCGGTCTGGTGGTCAATCGCCCCACCGAGTCGAAGGGCATGCCGTGGCCGATTTTCACCGGCGGACCCTGCCCGTCTCCGGGACTCATCATGTTGCACGGTCACGCCGATTGGTTGGAGGCGGACGAGGACGACGATGAAAAGGCTCGTTCGTTAGCTCCTGGCATCTTTTCCGGTGATGCCGAGTGTCTGGAACGTGTCGCGCTCGAGTCGGAGGAAGGCGAACGGCTACGGTTTCGAGTGTTCAGCGGGTATGCCGGATGGGGCGAGGGGCAGCTGGAAGGCGAATTGGCATCGGGGGCATGGTCGCTGAAGCCCGCCAACGCCACCCTTTTGTTCGACACTCCGGTGCGCGAAATGTGGGATCGTCTCTCGCCGCCGCGCATTCCCGAACCGAGTGTGAACTGAGGATAACCTCTCACGGTTCGCCGCGAGCCGTGGTCGAGTGTACGCTTCCCCCGCTCCCCTTCGGATCGCGGCTAACTGTAGTCTTTCTCTAGTGTTCTACAATCCATAAAAACGCTCTGCATTATCGTGGAATAGCTTTCGCTTTTCCGTTTCGCTGCGCCCGGAAACAATCGACGCCAGCGCTTGAACCCATTGACGAAACGTCGCCGTCTTGGTGCAGACGGGCCAATCGCCACCGAACATCACGCGGTCGGGGCCGAAGACCTTCAGCGTATGCTCGACGATCGGCCTCAGATCATCCGCCGTCCAATGTTCGGGCTTGGCCGTCACGACGATGCCGGAAACTTTGCCAACCACGTTTTTGCGCTTGGCCACCTCCGCCATGTCTTTCTCCCACTGCGAGCGGTCTTTCGCCTGGACGTTGCCGTTGCCGCAATGATCGAGAATAAACCGCGTGTCGGGGCAGGCGTCGATGAGTTTGGCCGCGTCGAGCAATTCGCCCGGACGCATACACAGATCGAAACTTAACCCGCGTTCGCCCAACAGGCGGATACCCGAGATAAACTTGTCGCCCAGACAGTATCCCGGTTTGTCGTCCGGGCCATGTAAAACTTGTCGGATGCCTTTGATGGCGCGTTGGTCTTTGAACGTGTCGAGATAGGCACCGAACCCTTCGGAGGCAGGCCGCCCGGAGACGACGGCGGCTACCATCGGATTGTCGGGCCGGCGACAGAGATCGAGGACGTATGCCGCCTCGTCGCGCTGCTGCGACGGCTCCACGTCCACCTCCATGTACACCGTCTTGACAATGTGTGCGGGTTTGCCGTCCACCTCGCCGAGATGCTCGGTCGCCTTGAAATAGTCGGCCATGACGTGATTTTTGGCCAATTTCGGCTCGTTCTTTTGCCAAGGTAGGCGAAACTTGCTCAAATCCCAAAGATGTTGGTGTGTATCTACGATGGGAAACACGGATGTTTTCTCCTCGGACGAGTCGGCGGCAAGAGCGGTGACGGCAGCGGACGCGGCCAAAAACTGACGGCGGTTCATGGGGTTTCTCCCAAATAGCGAGTGGTCTTGAAGCTTTAGTCTATTGCGCTTCGCGATTGCTTCCCATACGGCTTTGCCCTTTTATTGGCGGAACGGACCCCATTCTATTTCATTTCGGGCAAATCATTTCAGATGGCCCCGGCCCAGAAAAAGCAGGAAAACGTCATAGATACTTGCATGAAAGATACTTGCATGAAAACTTTCTACCAGTGGGTTCAACTCAAGGAGGCCGAGCAAGCGGGCCAGCCGCTGGTTCCGAAAACGACACCGCAGGTGCGCAAGACTCCTGCGAGGACGCCCAGGAGCAGCAATCCTTCCGGTATCAGTCGTCCAACGAATCGTTTCTACCTTCACCCGCCTTCCTTCAAAGCCCAGGACCCCGGCACGCAGCAGATGGTATGGCAAAACGCCAGGCGCTTTACCCAACAACAGTTGGCTCAACTTTCGCCCGAAGAACAAGAGCGAGTGCGTCCGTTAAACACGGACATGATCCATGCGCACCAGCAGTCAGACGATGATGACTACTACGATGATGGCGCTGGTATCCTTAATGATCTCGGTGTCCCTCCTGATACGCCGATTACCAGACGATTGGCGGACAGCCAACTGGGGTAAGATATCGTGAGATCGGATACTGGACAAATTAACATTGCCTGTATTCGCCGTGATGAATAACATAGGGGAAAGCTGTTCCGTGGGTCGCTGGAGCCTAGAAATGAAACAGCCGCTCTTGTTTGAAGCTGATCCGATGTTCACAAACCGACAGACGAAGGCGGTCACGTTTCGAGGTAAGCTAGACCTGCCCATACACCGTTGGTACCGCTTAACACCCAGTTTCTCTCCCACCCTGGCCGACGACATTGCGGACCATTTCAGCCTGTCGGCGTCGGATTTGGTTCTCGATCCATTCAGTGGCGTTGGGACCGTGCCGCTCTGCATGAAGTACCGAGGTATCCCCGCTTGCAGTGTGGAAATCAATCCCTACCTCCACTTCGTGGGTACCGTGAAGACCCGGACCTATCGAGCCGTCGAAAACATCGAACAGTACTTCTCCGACTTCATGAAGGTCTTTCGTGGTAAGCTCAACACGATTCCTTTTGAAGATCGGCCCGCCCTGTACTTGGCGGAACAAGCCAGGTTCATTCCGAGGATCAACTACCCGGAACGCTGGTGGTCGAAAGGGAACCTCGCCCAGCTTGTGTGCCTCCGCAAACTCTTGATTGAGCGGGTCGAAAAGACGGAAGCCCACGATCTGCTGCGGATGGGGGCGCTCGCCATTCTGATTCCGGTCAGCAATGCCAAGCACAATCACGTCTCTCTGACCTACGCAGAAAAGCCGCTACCTACCGTCGATGTTGCAGGCGTTTTTGAACAACAGCTACAAAACATGATTGCTGACCTGCGTGCGGTCCTGGCGCTGCCCAGATCGGAGGTGACTATCTATAGCGGTAACAGCAAGAAGTTGTCGCAGGTGTTACCAGAGAATGGCCGTAAGGTATCGTCAGTGATCACGTCGCCGCCTTACCCGAATCGGTTCAGTTACGCCAGGGAGACGAGGCCGCATTTGTTCTTTTTTGACTTCATCGGGAGTGCGAGAGCCGTGGGCCAGTTAGAGACCGACGCCATCGGTGGCACCTGGGGCAAGGCAACGTCGGTGCTGTCAACTGGCGTCAAACCGAAGAATGAGCTTATCGCCAAACTACTCAAGCCGTATATCAAGGACATCCACCACGGCGGCAATCTGATGGCGCACTATGTTACCAAGTATTTTAATGACTTGTACGATCACGCTGGCGAGGTCGAAAAGGTGTGTGAGCCTCGGTGTCGTCTGGCCTATGTCATCGGCAACAGCAAGTTCTACGACAACCCGTTGCCAAGCGACGAAATTCTGGCTGGCATTTTTAACCACTTCGGGTTCTCGCTGGACCGGATCGACAAGATGCGAAAGCGTCAGAGCAAGAGCGGGCTGCACGAATCGGTGGTTTTCATGAAGAGGGGGTAGAGCCATGCCCAGAGCTAAACGGCTGTACCTACCTCCACCGGAGGCAGAGCAGCGATACCTGAATTTGCTGCTTGATCCCGTCGACGCTTGCGCCCAGTACAAGCCCAAGTTTGGTACTGATGAAGATGAGGGCGTTAGCCTTGAACAATTCAAGATCATGTACGGGGAAGACCCCTTCTATCATTGGGTCGGCCTGGATTCCGATTTGATGTATGCAGCGCACAAGGCCGCAGGCGGCATGACTTCGATTTATCGCCAGCTTGGTGCAGGCGTTGACCACCTATTCCGGGCGATCATCAGAGACTCTCTGCTGCTCTCGGACGACCAGGTGGCCTGGACCTACGAGATCGAGAAGGAGGACGGTACAAGGGCCAGGCTGACCCTGGATGCACGAATCGACGTTGAACACATCACCCGAAATTCCGATTCTCGTGAGCGTGTTGTTGACTGGATGAAAAGGTGCGGAGAGTACCTTGGATTGCCGAGTGAGCATGTCGCACGGTTGCGAGGAGCCGTCTTTGAAGCTCGGCAAGGGTACAAGAGCGCCGATGCGAAACGGCAAGCGGCAGACATGCGATTTGGCATGAATGCCTTGATTGAAGACTATCTTCCCGTCGTGTCGATTGTCTCTACCCAAGCGAGTCAGTCCGTAATCAGACGGTACAAGAACTCTAAGATGCTGGTGATAACTGGCGTACTGGCGGATGATGATATGATCAGTACCTACGCTTTCTTCCGTAAAATCGTGGGCTTTGAGTTGGACGCCTTCTTTCAGCGCAACACGGACGCCATGCGAAAGCGCTGCCAAAAAGTCCTGGCCGCTCTTCTTACGCCAGACTAGCCACGAACACAACCAGTAGCACGATTTCATTGCATTTCAGGCATAGAATTTCAACTGGCCAATAAAAGCACAGCCCTTCCT
>JAKBCS010000262.1 GCA_021807595.1 Planctomycetota bacterium
TCCCCAGCGCGAGCAGCCGCCCATCACCGTCAGCAGTGTTCCCATTGATCCCTTATACACTCCGGAAAGTCTCAATGGTTTCGCTCCGGACGCCGACCTCGGCTATCCCGGACAATATCCCTTCGTGCGCGGCGTCCACGCTTCGATGTATCGCAGCCGCTTGTGGACCATGCGCCAGTTCGCCGGCTTCGGCACACCGCGACAGACCAACGAGCGCTTCAAATTCCTGCTCGAAAAGGGACAAACCGGACTCAGCACCGCCTTCGATCTGCCGACGTTGATGGGGCTGGACGGCGACGACCCGCGCGCGCTGGGTGAAGTAGGCCGGCTGGGCGTCGCGGTCTCCACCCTCGACGACATGCACGAACTTTTCGCCGGCATCGACCTGTCACAGGTTTCGGTCTCGATGACCATCAACGCTCCAGCCATCGTGGTAATGGCTTTTTTCCTCGCCAATGCCCAAGATCAAGGCGTCGATTGGAAGCAGTTGCGCGGCACGTTGCAGAACGACATCTTGAAGGAGTTTCACGCCCAGAACGAGTTCGTGTTTCCGCCCGAACCGCACGTTCGCCTGGTGGCCGACGTTATCGAGTTTTGTACCCATCATGTGCCGCAGTGGAACACTGTGTCGATCAGCGGCTACCACATCCGCGAGGCCGGTTCGACCGCCGTGCAGGAATTGGCGTTCACCTTGGCCGACGGTTTTCACTACGTCGAAACCTGCCTGGCGCGCGGCCTCGACATCGACGCCTTCGCACCGCGCCTCAGCTTTTTCTTCAACGCCCACAACGACATCTTCGAGGAAATCGCCAAGTATCGCGCGGCACGGCTGCTTTGGGCCGAGGCCATGCGTTATAAATACGGCGCGCGCCGCGAAAATTCGTGGAAACTCCGCTTCCACGCTCAGACGGCCGGCTGCTCGTTGCAAGATAAGCAGCCGGAGGTCAATCTCATTCGCGTCGCCTATCAGGCATTGGCGGCGGTTCTGGGAGGCTGCCAATCGCTCCACACCAACAGCATGGATGAAACCCTCGCCCTGCCCTCCGAACACGCCGTGACCTTGGCCTTGCGAACGCAGCAAGTGCTGGCGTATGAAACCGGTGCCACGAATACCGTCGATCCGTTGGGCGGCAGCTATTTTGTCGAAACCTTGACCAAGCGGATGGAACGGGAAGCGCGGGAGTATTTCGAGCGTATCGAGGAGCTGGGCGGCATGATTTCGGCGCTCGAGGCCGGCTTCTTCCGCCGCGAGATCGCCGACGCCGCCTTCACCTATCAGCGCGAGGTGGATGCGAAGCACAAGTTGATCGTCGGCGTCAACGCTTTCCAGGAAGCCGAGGAGAAGCCCATCGAGACGCTGACGATAGACGAGACGGTGGAGAAAGAACAGGTAGCCCGCTTGCGGCAGATCAAGGCCAGGCGCGACGGCGCGCGCGTGCGGCAGATGTTGGACGCGATTCGCCGCGCGGCGGCGACGAACGAGAACCTGATGCCGACTTTGGTACAGGCGGCACGCGAACGCTGTACGGTCGGCGAGATCATGAACGCCCTGGCGGATGTGTTTGGCAGGTATGACGGCGCGGCACGGTGGTAAATCCGGAGATTCAGGAGAATCGACATGGCAACAGCTGTTACCGAAACCCCGCTGACAGCAGAAGAGTTTCGCCGCTTACCGGACGATGGAAGGCCCAGGGAACTGAAACGGGGGAGAGTGATTCCCACGAACTTACCGGTGCCGCGACACGGCGAAATCTGTGTTCAGACCGTTTATCTCCTGCGAAGCTTTCTGGAGGACCACAGGTTGGGACGGTTAGTGAGCAACGATTCCGGCGTGGTGACCGAACACGATCCCGACACGGTGCGCGGGCCAGACGTCGCTTTCTACGGCTTTAAGCGGGTTCCACCAGGACCGTTGCCTCAAGGATACCTGTCTGTCGTTCCCGAACTCGTTTTTGAGGTCCGCTCACCGGGCGATCGTTGGGGGCAGATCTTGGCCAGGGTCAGTGAGTATCTGGAAGCCGGTGTATCGGTCGTTTGCGTCCTCGATCAAATGACGGAACGATGTCACGTTTATCGCAACGAAGAAGAGATTCAAGTATTCTTGCCAGATCAGGACTTGACACTCCCCGATGTGTTGCCGGAATTTCGCGTCGTCGTGCGCCGGTTCTTCACGTGAGACCGGAGCAGGGAAATCGGGGGCAAGACACCGGCAAGAGCAGAGCCATGATCGGTTCTCTCGTGATCCTTTCCTTGTTTTCCGTGGTGAATGCAATCCATTTCAATAAGCGGCTCGCAAGATGCCTTCGAGATCGTCCAGACTCGGCTGGCGCGGATTGACGCGCAGAATACGTTTGATGCCGAACGCTTTCTCGGCGAACGGGCGCAATTGCGATTCGGATACTCCCAAATCGCGCAGGCGCGTCGGAATGCCGATGTCCTGGCGCAGTTGCGCGACGGCATCGATGGCCGCTTCGGCAGCTTCGATTTCGCTTTGGCCGTTCGCGTCCACGCCAAGCAAGCCGGCGATGGCGGCGAGCTGAGGGCGGCAATTGGGAAGATTGTAGCGCATGACGAAAGGCAGCAACAAGCCGTTGCCCGCGCCGTGCGAACAGTGAGTCGCCGCGCCGACGGGATACTCCAGGGCGTGAACCGCCGCCACCCCGACATTGGAAAACGCCAAACCGGCCAACGTGGCGGCCAAGGCCATCCCTTCGCGGGCCTCAAGATCCGATCCGTGAGCCACGGTGCGGCGCAGCCATTTTCCGATCAATGTAATCGCTTTCTCCGCGAGCATGTCGCCGAACGGATGTCGTCCCTGATAGATGGATCGTTCGCCGGCGGGCAGCGGAAAATGAGCGTTGTCCACCGCGCTATAGGCTTCGATGGCGTGGGTTAAGGCGTCGATGCCGCTATCCGCCGTCACCTTGGGCGGGCACGACACGGTCAAGAGCGGATCGACCACGGCCACGCGCGGCCGCAGATAATTACTGAGAATGCCGACTTTGATTTTTTGCTCGGTGTCGGTCAGCACGGCGGCGGCGGAGACTTCGGAGCCGGTGCCGGCGGTGGTCGGCAGACACAAAACCGGCAGGATCGGACCGGGAATCTTGTCGTCGCCGGAATAGTCGAGCGGTCGGCCGCCGTGTGTCAAGACGACGGCGGTGATCTTCGCCAAGTCCATATTGCTGCCGCCGCCCAGACCGAGAACCGCATCGGGCCGAAAAGCGCGCCCATGTGCGATGGCGGCGTCAGCGACGCGGGTGGACGGTTCGGGCTCGCCGCCGAAGAATAGTTCCACCACCACACCCGCTTCGCTCAGCGGAACGTGGACCTCTTCGACCAGACCCGCCTCCACGAGCATCGGATCGGTGACAACGAGAACGCGGCGAACGCCTAACCGAACGGCAACGTCGCCGAGTTGTCGCGTGGCATGTCGGCCGAACAGTAATTGGCCGGCGGAATGAAATGTCCAAGTCGTGCGCATGGTGCCCTCCCAGGGTGCATTGGCGATTATTGTCCGATACTCTCGCGCCAAGGTCAACGGCATGTCCGTGGTTTGTGATACATTTCTCCCGTAAGATGGACGGTGGGCGAGCGCGATGAGAGCTGCGCTGCGAAAAACGCTAGCCCG
>JAKBCS010000012.1 GCA_021807595.1 Planctomycetota bacterium
GGGGTGAGGGGGCGGTTTTCCGCATGGTTTCTCTCCCCCTCACCCCCAACCCCTCTCCCCCTCCGGGGGAGAGGGGAGCTTCTGGGACAGACTCTAAGAACAGATTGTAGAGAAACATGGACAGCAAACTTCGTATGGTTGCGACGGAAATGCTCGGCACGTTTCTCGTGGTTCTGGTCGGAGCGGGGACGGTGTGCGCTTCGGCGCTAAGCCATCCGCCCTTTCAACCGACCGTGCCGGCGCTGGCCGAGGGATTCGCCCTCGCCGTCGCTCTGACCGTTTCGTTCCAGGTCTCGCCCGGCTGTCTCAATCCCGCGCTCACCCTCATGCAGTGGGTCTTCAAACGCATCGACAATGCGCAAGCAGGCGGGCTGATTCTCGCGCAAATGCTCGGTGCCGCGTTAGCTGGACTCGTGCTGCGCTTGACATTTAACTCGTCGGTGTACGCCGAGATGCACGGCGGCACTCCGCATCTGGCCGCCTTTAATCCGGCGAATCAGTCCCTGCAACTATCGCAACTCGTCAGCGGCACGGCTTTCGAGTTGTTCTTGACCTTCCTCGTCGCCTTGGCCGCCTTCGCCACATTATTCGACCGCCGCGCGCCGCGATTGGGCGGCTTGATGGTCGGTCTGGCGCAGTCGGCAGTCGTACTGTTCGGCTCTCGTTTCACCGGTGGTTCGGCCAATCCGGCCCGCTGGTTCGGTCCCGCCTTGTGGGAAGCGACCGTGCCGAATACGACGCCGCCGAACTGGCTGGCCGAGACCGTCATCTACGTCGGCGGGCCCGTTCTCGGCGCGCTGTTGGCCGCCGTTTTGTATGTGAACCTCATCCTGCCCCCAGAGAAGGGAACGGAGTCTCTGCGATGAAGACGCTGACCTTCGACGATCTGCTGCCTCTCGAAGAGTTTGCCACGCGCCGCCGCGAATTCTTCGAGGCGCACGGCCGCTATCTCGACCGCTATCGCCGAGTTCGCATCGGTTCCGCTCTGACGCTGTTGTTCGAGAATCGCCAAACCCTGTGGTTTCGCCTTCAAGACGTGTTGCGCGTGGCCCGCCTAAGCGAACCGGCGCAGGTGCAACCCGAACTGGATCTTTACAACCGCCTCTTGCCGCGCCGCAATCGTCTGCAAGCGGCTCTCCTGCTCAAAGTGGACGAGACGCGGATGCAGGAAGAGTTGTCGGCGTGGCAAGATCTGCGCGGCGACGACTTGATTTTACACCTCGGCGACTCCCGTTATCCCGCCAACCTGTTGACCTGCCGCCCGGAGGACCGCTGCATCGGTACGGCGCATTGGGTCCAATTCGTTCTCGACGAACGCGGTCGTCATCTCCTCGGCGACTTCGATTCTCATGCCCATTTCTCCGTCCGCCGCATCAACTACCAACACGACAGCGCCACGCTGAGCGACGAAGTGCGGCAAAGCCTCCTCGACGATCTCCAAATGTCCGACCGCGACGAGTGATCGACGCTGTGCCCATCGAAGCATCCGACGAGGGATTCTCTGCCGTCGAACGACGCGAAGAGAACTATTCCGAGAATTAGATACATTCGAGACAAAGTATTTTCAATACCCCGCGCATTGCATATCCGCCTCGCCCTCAATCGGCGGTAGAGCGAGACGGCGACGGCATTCGTCGAGGATCTCGCGCGTGCGGCTGGCACCGATACGGCTGACACCAAGCGCCCGCACTTCGAGCAGTTTGTCGAGGTCGCGCACGCCGCCGGCGGCTTTGACTTGGACGTGCGCCGCCGCATGTTGGCGCATCAAACGCAGATCGTCGAGCGTCGCCCCGCCGCTGCCGTAGCCGGTCGAAGTCTTCACCCAATCGGCCTTCAGTTCGCTGCAAATGCGGCACAGATGTATCCTGTGTTCGTCGCGGAGATAACAGTTCTCAAAGATGACTTTCACCTTCTGCCCGGCGGCATGTGCGACCTCGATCACCGCTCGAATGTCGTCGCGGACGTAATGCCATTCTCCGCTGAGAACCTGACTGATGTTGACCACCATATCCAACTCTTCGCCGCCGTCGGCGAGCGCTTGCTCGGCTTCGGCACGCTTGACGGCCTTGGCATGTCCACCGTGCGGAAAGCCGACGGTCGTACTCGCCTTCACGGTGCTGCCGCGCAGCAATTCGGCGGCGCGTCTCAGATAGTACGGGAGGATGCAGACGCTGGCCACGTTGTAGGCCCTCGCCAATCGGCAACCCGCTTCCAGTTCGGCCACAGTCAAGGTCGGGTTGAGTAGCGAATGATCGATCGTCTTGGCGATGTCCGTATAGGTGTAATCCACGGTGGCTAACTCCGCGAGGGCAAAAAGGGTCAGCGCCCTGTAGGGATAAAGTTCCGCAAGTACGTCGCGCTCTGCCGCAACGCTGCCTGGCGCGAGGATAGCGAATCCTCATAGGCGCGATCCTCGACTTCGACGCACACCGGTCCCCGATAGCCGATCTCGTTGAGCGTCGAGACGAACGCGCCCCAATTCACGTCGCCGAGTCCGGGCAGTTTCGGCGTATGATACTGATGCGGCGTGGCCAAGATGCCGACCTCGTCGAGACGAAGTCGGTCGATACGGGCATCCTTGGCGTGAACGTGAAAAAGACGATTGTGGAACTCGCGCAGCGGGCGCAGATAATCCATCTGCTGCCAGACGAAGTGCGACGGATCGAAGTTCAAACCGAAATTCGGACTAGGTATATCTTGAAACATGCGCCGCCAAACGGCCGGCGAGATAGCCAAGTTCTTGCCGCCGGGCCATTCGTCGGCGGTAAAGAACATGGGGCAGTTTTCGATGCCGATGCGTACTTTTCGTTCCTCGGCCAGAGCAATCAGGGGACGCCAAACGTCGAGGAAGCGCGGCCAATTGTCGTCCACGGAGCGCGTCCAATCGCGGCCAATGAAGCTGTTGACCTGCGACACGCCGAGCGTAGCGGCGGCGTGGATGACGGCGTGCAGATGCTCGACGGCGACGCGCGCCTCGGCCTCATTCGGAGATAAAGGATTGGGATAATAGCCAAGTCCACTAATCGCCACGCCGGTTTCCTGGCACAGTTTCCGCACGCGCTCGGCGTCGGCCTGGGTAAAGCTGGCGGCATCGAGATGCGTCACCCCGGCATAACGTCGCTCGGCCTTGCTGACGGGCCAGCACAGCACTTCGACGCAATCGTAGCCCGCCTCCGCGGCGAAGCGGAGAACCCAATCGAGCGATTGTTCGGGCAACAGCGCGCTGACAAAACCCAGTTTCACGCGAGAATCTCCTTGCGGATTCAATCGTCGAAGCGCTTTCGACGCGGCAGTTTCCATGATATGAAAACCAGTTACCCATTCAGCTGCGAAACACCCAGCGTAGCATCTCGCCGAGCTTCGCTCCTTTCCCCTGCATCAGAAGGCCGACGCGGAAAATGCGGCCGGCCGCCCATACGCACAACAAGGTGGTCAGAAGTACGAGGACGACGCCGAGCAGCGGTTGCCACCACGGCACACCGGGAGGCACCGATTGCCGCAAGATCATCAGCATGGGTGTGGAGAACGGCACGAATGAGAACGTCGTCGCCACAACGCTGTTCGGCTCTTGCAAGACGCTGCTCATGAGGAACATCGGCATCATGGCCAACAGCATGACCGGCCACATGAGATTTTGCGTCTCTTTCATGTCCGTGCAGGCCGCGCCCACGGCGATGAACAGCGAACCGTACATCAGCGCCGCCAACGATTGAAAGACCACAAACCACGCCAGTAATTCGGGAGGAATGTACTCCGCGAAGCCGTACTCCTGCGCCGCCCAATACGCGCCGCCGAGATATACGGTCGTGATCGTCAGCGAGACCGCCGTCATGCCCAGCAATTTGCCGAGCATTAGATCGAAGGGACGCACCGAACCGAGCAACACCTCGGCGATCCGCTGCATCTTCTCTTCGACCACGCCTTGCATCATCGGCGTCGCGGTCATCATGATGACCATGAACATCAACAACATGAAGCCGATCGGCACCGCCACCGGCGCGATGCGGCTCTGCAACGACGCATCCTCGATCGCGCCGTTGGCCGGGTTGCGGCGCGTGAGCCCCATTGCTTCAATCGGCACAGGGCGCAGAATCGCTCGAAGCTTGGACATCGGCTCGCGCACTCGTTCTCGCTCAAAACGGAGTTCTTGGATAGCAAAAAGGATTGGTTCTTCGATCAGATGAGGGAAATCGAGATTCGTGGGCCGATTCGACTGATAACGCACGACTTTTTTGGGTCTGCCGGTCGCGTCCGAAGGCGGTTGCAGAACCTCCGCACCGATGTCGAGAAAGCCAAATAGCTCGCCCTTGTGTACGCGCTGAGAAAGCTCGAGGCGTTGTTCCGCCACTGCGTCTGAGTCCGATGCCGATGCAGGGATCTGCTCGATCTCGAAGCGCGGCAAGATCGGCTTCTTCGTGGCGGGATCGATGGTATGTTCGTTGTAGTGCTGAATCGTGCTTTCGATGGACGGATAGAGGCGCGCGCCTGCGGTTCGGTCGACGATGGCGAATCGCTTCGTTTTGGTATCGTGATAGTCGCGTAAAAGCCATTGCATGAGAATACTACCGCTCATCAGCACCGGCATAATGATGAGTGTGACGAGAAACGATTTGGTGCGTACGGCGGCGAAGTATTCGCGCAGAGCGACGACGAACATTTTACGCATGGTTCGTTTCCTCGGGGCTTGCGATGCGCACAAAGATGTCGTGCAGCGTGGGACGGCCGATCTCGAAGTGGCGCACTCTTCCTCGCCGCATCAACTCGGCCAATATCTCTTGCGTGTCCGCTTCGGGAGCGAGACGCAATTCTTGAGCGCGTCCGAGATCCGTCACCTTAGCGACTCCGGGCAGATCGTCGAACCGCGCCGTGCCGTCGAGATGAACGCGCACCGTATCGTTGCCGTAGGCGTCTTGGATCGACTCCAGAGTACCGTCCAGAACCTTGCGGCCCTTGTAGATCATAAAGATGAAATCGCACAAGTTCTCGGCCACGCTCATGTCGTGCGTCGAAAACACGATGGTCGCGCCGTCGCGGCGCAGTTCCAAGATGGCGTCGCGCAGCGTTTCGGCGTTAACCGGATCGAGGCCGCTGAACGGCTCGTCGAGCAGAATCAGTTCCGGACGGGCGATCACCGTGGCGATGAACTGCACTTTCTGAGCCATGCCCTTGGACAGCGTTTGCACCTTTTTATCGGCCCAGGCGAGGAGATCCATGCGTTTGAGCCAAGCGTCGATGTCGGCCCGACTGTTGCGAAAGCCCTTTAATTCGGCGTAGAATCGCAGCACTTCGCGGACGCCCATCTGCTTGTACAGACCGCGTTCCTCGGGCAAGTACGCCACGCGGTCGAGAATCGAGGGCCGCGGCCGGTTGGCTTCGTCGAGAACGCGGATGACTCCAGCATCGGGGTAGAAGATACGCATAATCATGCGCAGCGTCGTCGTCTTACCGGAGCCATTCGGTCCGATAAATCCGTAAATGCTGCCGCGCGGCACCTGCAAACTCAGGTTGTCCACGGCGAGGTGTTGGCGAAACGATTTGCTTACCGCTTCGATGGCGACGGCGGACATGCGTACCTCGTTATTCGGGCGCGACGGAGCCTTGCGGTTCGTTATCCTCAAGTATTATGAACTCGGCTTATTCTCCAGCTTCCAAGGGGACTTTTGCCTATAGCGCCGCTGCGCCGCGCCGGACTCTGAGCCTACGGCCAACGATTGCAGCGACAGATCCATGATCTTTCGCAGCTCGTTCGCTCGCCCCTTGCCGAAGATGAAGACGACGGCGACTTTAGGTTCGCTTTGAGCTACGTTGACCGAGTAGGTATACGGATCTTCATCGTATTCCCAACTATCGAACGGCAACGGCGTAGTTCGCTGCGGCGTCCACGCTTTTGCCGAGCGCGGATAGACGCGTTGTACCTCTTCCAGAAATGTGCTGTTGTCCGAGGCAAAGGCCAGCGCGACGACCGGGAAGGCCCCGCCGCTACCGCTGGGACGATAGCGCCAAAACAGTTTGTTGCCCTCCACTTCACCGCTGGACTGCGTCCCTTTGGGCGGACGGAAGAAGACATCGGCCGCCGGGACTTCTTGGCCCTCCTTGTTCTTCTGCGTGGGGATGGTCGCGGGTTCGTCGAGAAACTTGTTCTCCTCGCGGAAGCGTTCTTCGCGCTTCTGCGTTCCTTCCATTCGTTTCTCGTATTCCGATAATCCGCAGGCCGGTACCATCGAGAGGCAGAGGGCCAACGGCAGCCGGCGCACGAATGTGTATAAAAGATCGCAAATCGTCCACTTCATCGCGGTATCCTCACAACGGGGATTCTCTCCTACAACATACCATACGAGAGAAACTATGTGTGTATCGTTCGTGGGACGGGCGAGTTAGCGAAGGAGGCGTCATGGTCCGCTACGATTTCACGGATAAGGTCGTTCTGGCGACGGGCAGCTCCCGCGGCATGGGGGCATCGATTCTCGAAGGTTTTGCCGTCGCGGGGGCAACCTGCATCGTCAACTATTTCGCCGACGCGGATGGCCACAATCGCCGCGATGCCGACGAGACTGCCGAGCGTCTGCGCAGGCACGGCAAACCCGTCCACGTTTTCGACGCCGACGTGAGCCGGTACGACGCTGTGGCCACACTGATGGAACGCATCGCCGCCACCGCCGGAGGACTCGATATCCTCGTCAACAACGCCGGTATTCTCCGCGATCGCACGGTCAAGAAAATGACCCCGGAAGAATGGCACGCCGTCTTGCGGACGAATCTCGACGGCGTGTTTTTCTGCTCGAAGCTGGGGGCGGAGATTCTGCGCGACGGCGGGCGCATCGTCAACATCGCCTCGATTGCCGGCATCGCGGGGTTTCACGGCCAGGCCAATTACGCGGCGGCCAAGGCGGGGGTCATCGCGCTGACCAAGGTGATGGCCAAAGAGTTGGCGCGGCGGCATATCGCGGTGAACGCCGTCGCACCCGGCGTCATTGCCACGCCGATGTTGGCCGGGTTGAAGCCGGAAGTTCTCGCCGACTATGAGAGGCAAATCCCGGCGGGGCGCGTGGGCCGACCGGAAGAGGTGGCTCATGCGGTGCTGTTTTTCGCCTGCGAGGAGAGCGGTTACATTACCGGCCAGACGTTGCCTATCACGGGGGGCTGGTTCTGACTTCGGCGGATGGGTCGCGCTAAGTTCAGAGCCTCCGAACATCTGTCGCATGGGAGATACAAAATGTTTCGCTTCCTTCCCCCTCGCGCCTGCTTGCTGCGGGATCGTTCGCGGCTGCCGAGCGATCGGCCATTGCCGTCTCTTCACCGCCACTTTCGAGACAGCAACGACGCGACGGCATCCGGCGAGTTGGCGCGCGATCCACGTTTGGCAGCGGTCGAGGCGGCGTTGGTGGCAGCGGATGAGCCTTTGACGCTGCGCCGTCTCGCCGCTGCCGCCAGTCTCAACGACTCCGCCGAGATGCGCCTTCTCGTGGAGCGTTTGCGCGAGTTGTACGAACGCGACGGCTCGGCGTTCGACATTGAGGAGTTGGCAGGTGGGGTTCAATTGTTGACGCGGCCCGAATATCATCCCTGGTTGGCGCGTCTGCGGCGAGCGAACAACGAAGTCAAGCTGTCGGCGGCAGCGCGCGAGACGTTGGCCATCGTCGCCTATCGCCAGCCGATCGCCCGCGCCGACGTGGAAGCGATTCGCGGAGTGCAATCGGGAGACATGCTCCATCAGCTCATGGAGAAAGGGTTGGCCCGCATCGCGGGGCGCGACGACTCGCTGGGCCGGCCCGTTTTGTACGGGACGACTCGGAAGTTCCTACAGACTTTTGGTCTCCGCAATTTGCGCGATTTGCCCCAGGCGCGCGAGTTGACCGAACCGACCAAGAAGAAAAAGAAAGCCGAGAATAAAGAAACGGAAGACTGAGGCCGCGACGAGAGCGTGACCCTTCTCTTTCCTTTGCTGGACGCTCCCATAAAAAGACGGTACGGACACGGGATTCCGCGTGACATCCTGTCTCCGTGTCCTTCTCAGCCGGGCAATCAGCCAAGAGGTACGAACGTGAGCAATTCCCTGCTCGTCGAATACTACCAACAGATCCCCGAAGGCCGATCCGCCGTCAAGCCTAAGATGACGCGGAAGGAGGCCATTGAGGTGTTCAAGCAGCGCATCGCCGAGCGCTACACCGAGGGCACGTTGCTGCGCATTTTGTCTCACGGCGATAACGTCAGCCGCCGCGCCGGGCTATTGGCCTTGGGACTACTCGGCAATTCAAGTGTCTGTCCCGGCATCGCCGCCTGCCTGCACGACGAAGACCGTGAAATCGCTCAGACGGCCTCCGATACGCTGTGGACGTTGTGGTTTCGTGCCGACACCCCAGCCAACAACGCGGAACTTCAACGCCTTGCCCGTGTGCGCGACCGCGACAAATCCTTGGCCGGACTCACCGCCTTAATCGAGCGCGCTCCCGAATTCGCCGAGGCGTACAATCAACGCGCCATCGTACACTTTCGCCTGAAAAAGTTCGACCGCGCCGTCTCCGATTGCGAAAAAGCCCTGGCGCTCAATCCGCAACATTTCGGCGCGCAAGCGGGATTGGGACAATGTTACATGCAGATGCGGAAACATCGAGCGGCCTTGAAAGCGTTTCGGGCAGCTCTGCGCATCAATCCGCACATGGACGGCGTGGCCGAAACGATTCGCGCGCTGGAGAACGCGCTGGGCGAAGAAGGCCGGCGCGACGATAAGAAATGACGCTCTATGCCAGCTTCGGTCCGGCTTCGATCGTCAGGTTGCCCAAGTTACATCGCACCGCCGTGAGATGAATCCGCAGACGTAATTTTTGTAACGAGGCGTGCTGGCTCAAATCGACGCGAATGACATCGTCCTCGACGCGAACGCCCGTTTCGTGAGCCAGCATGTCGCGGATCGTCTTGAGCAAGACGCCTCGAAGCATCCCCGCCGGCACTCCCGACACCTTGACTGCGGCCAAGCGGACGCAGACAATGCTACCCATGCCGCTGACTTCCCACAACGTCTCGAAAGCCATTTTCATCAGCATGGCCGGGTAGTCGCCCAGCACAATAATGCCTTCCGGCGTCAAACGCACCCGCAGGTTTTCGACGGCGCTTTTGCCCTTCGACAATTCTTGGGCCAATTCGTTCAACTCGTCTTCGCCGATCGATAATCGTAACGATTGTATTTCCATGCCTGGCTCATTTACCCGATTTCGTCGCGGTTTCCAACATCACTTCGTCGTCGCTGGTGTACCACGCGATCGCCACATTCACTAGCTCGACGCGCACCGGCAACCCAGCCGATGGCCCATTCCATTTCTCCGGATCGAGGTTCGGCACGAGGAACTCGAACGACTGCCCAGCCGATGCCGTCTGATACCCCACAACCGAGCCATCGAGCAAGACGTATAGTTCCAGAGGCCGTTCGGCGGTTCCAACGACTCGCCCTCCGACACGCAGTTCCACGCGGTTATCCGTCAAGAGGGCGGAGCGGCACAAGTCGGCCAAATAGGCGCTGCATCGGATCTCCAAAGCCACCTCGCCCCACAAGCCGTCTGTCTCCGCTGTACCGTCGAGGTCCACGATCAATTGATTGCGACTCTTCAGATGGTTCGTTACGTCAAACGCGCTCCCCGTGACCACTCGGCCCAAGGACCGTTCGTTGAGCATCGCCTCGGCCCTGCCCCCGACTCCCGCGAACGTCAGCCACGCCCGTTCGTAATCGTCGAGTCGTCCGGGATAGCCGAAGGCACGGCGCAAGCGCACTCGTCCGGCAAAGCCGGCAAGCCCGCCCTCGCTCCAACGGCATGGCATGCAAAGACGGCACGGCGAGGGCAACGGCTCTCCCGCGCGTTCTCCAAGTCGTTGCAGTGGTTGACACTCCCAAGGCCCGCGCAGTCGAATTCGGTGCGGATACATGAAAGCTCCATCGAGAATAGAGACGGTGCGTCAAGTTGACTCTGCGATCTTCGTCTTCATTTCGTGCAGCAAATGCGAATAATCGGCATAGGGAGTCGTACACGGCGGACCTTGGGCGTGCCAGTAAACCCCGTCGTGTGGCGTATTGCCCAGAGCGACGAGCGAACTGGAAACGGTGCCGCGATCCTCGGTGCGAAAACAGATGGGAGGGTGGTCCGGCTCGCTTTGAGCGCACAGCGTTCGTAGTGCATGGAGGCACTTCTGCGCCGTAGGGTGCGCGCGCCCATTCAGCCAATCGAGAGCGTAGCGCGCACGCGCATCGCCGACATCGTTGATGTCGCGGTTGGTCAGAACGTGAATGCCGGGCGGCAACGGCTGGACGCGCAGCCAATCGCCGGCGTGGAGGACGACAGCGCGACCGGCATCGACGACGAGAAAATTGGCACCGTCGAAGCGATCTTTCTCCAACCGCTCGATGGCGTAATCGACCGCCGCCGCCGCCGAGGGGCAGGCAAGCATCTCGCGGACGAGCAAGCCGCGACTACGGGGGCTAGCCGGCACTTCGAGCTTGCGTCGATTGGTGACGGCCACGAACACATCGCTTTCATTGACGCCGAACCACGTTCCGCCCTCGATGGGATCGATCCCCGCAACGAGGCGGCACGGACCCTCCAAGAGGCGAGGAGGTTCGCCGCCGCGCCGATAAAACTCTTCCCGGTTGGCCCCGACGACTACGGGAGCATCCTCGGCAACGCGAAAGTACAAGGCCAAGAGACACATGAAGCAACCTCACGGAGTTTCGACTGCGGGAGTATTCCGTGCTTATTGTACTCTTGCGGCAGCGTCGTCGTCAGGCACTTTTGCGCAGCGACTCTCGCGCGCGGGGCGCGGGACGAAGGCGTTCCAGCCGTCGAGGACGCGCCGGGCGGTCGAGCAGTGCGTCGATTTCTTGCAAGCGCGGCAACAATCCGCGCCCATTGGCGATCTGAATGGCCAATCCCGGCCGTGCGTTTGCCTCCAGCAGCATCGGGCCAGAGTCTTCATCGACGACAATATCGACGCCGAGATACCCCAAGCCCACCGCGCGCGCCACCCGCCGCGAAAGCTCGAGGATCTCTCGCCAAAAGGGAACCTGCATATCGACGACCAGCCGCCCCGTATCGGGATGCCGTTCGATGAAGCGATTGCGCTGCACGGCATGGTGGGTGATGCCCGTTGCCAAATCGACGCCCGCTCCGATGCCGCCTTGATGCAGATTGGCCCGCGCATTGGAGGCTTTCGTCGGCAAACGCAGCATGGCCATCGCGGGTTCATTGCGATAGAGGATCACCCGCACGTCCGGGATGCCCTTATAGGTAATCGCCTCGAACGCGGGGTGCAGATGGATGCGCCGCTGCACGATGGCCGTGTCCGGCTGTCCGCCCAAGGAATACATTCCGGAGAGAATATCGGATAAATGCTGGCGCAGCGCATCCATGCCGACGCGCTCGCCGTTGTGCCGTCGGTACGCGCCCCCCTCGCGTCCAACGAGAACCAGAATGCCTCGTCCCGCCGAGCCGCGGTTGGGTTTGACGACGAATTCGGAATGCGTGCCCAGCAACTCCGGCAATCGCCGCAGCATCGAATACGACGACACCTCCCGGTACACTTCGGGAGTCGGCACGCCGATGCGGCGGCAGAGCCGCGCCATGCGCAACTTGTCGTCGACGAGGGGAAAGCGCGAACGCGGGTTGTGGTCGAGGATGCAGGCGGCATTGCGATGATTCATCCCCAGAATACCCAGTTCGCGCAATCGACGCGCGGCCTTGAACAACCAAAACATACCGTGGACCTCCAAGAATAGCGCGGGCGTCGTTTCCGTTTGTCAGCGCGGCGTCGAAGGGGTGGACGGGGGAACGGCGCGAGCGTTGATCGGCAGTTCGAGGCGATCGAGGTGCTGCTTGAATGCCTCGTTGAGATTCGGAACCAACACGGTCAATCGCTGCGCCAGTGGGCTGGGATTGTTCTTCGAGCGCAATTCTTGCAGATACGCCAATAACACGGCTCGCGTTTCGGGATTCGCTTGCATCATCCAATGCGTCCACAGCCAGGCTTCTCGATATTCGGCAGATTTCATATCCCGAACATCTTTCATACGCTCCAGACGGTCGAGATCCGGCTGGCAGGCGTTGCCGAGATCGCGGCGGAGCGTTTCGACGTGCGAGGCGTTGATGCAATGTTCCGAAGGCGGCAGTTCGAAGTATTCCGCCAACCCTTCGTCGAGCCACAACGGCACGTCGCGGATGACGCTGTGCAACAGAGCGTGTGTCAATTCGTGGCGCAAATCTTGTTGGATCCGATCTCCCCAATAGGTGTAGACCAACAGATCGTCCGAACCGCCGAACGGTTTCGGCTTTTGCACGAAGAAGGCGCGGCGCGGTGGCAAATCCGGATAGGTGGCGCGCATGAACTCTTCGTAGCGCTCTTTGTTCTCGAACAGATAAACCCGCACGATGGAGTGCGTGGGCGGCAGATGCAAATCGCCGTAAACGCGGTCGCGCAGCCTGGCCAACTCTTGAAACAGCGGTTTGTTGCGGTCGATTTCAAAATCCGAGAGAAACACATACGGCGCGATGCGGAAGGAATAGCGGCTCGGCGGCGGCAGCGAACCGTGCGCGTCGGCGAGCGCTTTGTCGTTCTTATCGCGCGAGAGCAGGCGCGAGCCGTAAGAATTGCAACCGAGCGAAGTTACCAAAAGCAGAACAAGCGGTGCCAAAATTGCTCGTTTCCAGCCACCAGCGTTGCGAATCATGTACGCTTTCTCCGAATATCGCTGGGGATTCCCGAATGCACGCTCGTGGCTGTGGCCGCGCCGCTCCAGGACGCGAAGGGGGGATGATACGAAGCGAGTGGACGCCTCGCAAGCCGAGTTCGCCGGAGATTAACCCAGAGTCCGTCCGTTGCGCAGATTCCGTTGGACTTTGCGCGCGGTTGCCTCGGCGATCCGTCTCCACCAAAGTTTCCATCCGGCACGACCGCGCAAACCCCAGCGCAGATAGACGCGCAGAAAGCGCAAACGGTCGCTGCGCGTCACGCCCGGATGGTTCAGAAAACTGGCATTCAGTCGAGCCAGGTTTTGCGCGCGCCGCTCGCGCCGAAGTTTGCCCGGGCGGCCCGCGCCCACAAGGTCGATGAGATGGAGCGAGACATCGTTTTCGCGGTCGATAGTAGATGCGCCGGAGACTAGCAGGTTGGCCGCCTTCAAATCGCGGTGCGAGAGACGGCGCTGATGCAAGGTAGCGAGGAGATGCGCGGTTTGGTCGAGAAGGCGGCGCAGGGAGGATCGGCATTCTGCGGGGGGCAGGGTGCGGAGACTATCCACGAACGCCCGTAAATCCATCGCGTCGGAAACTTTCTCGGTCAGCAGATACCCCTCGCGCGGCAGACCGAAGCGATGGCGATGCCAGACGGCCAAGGGGCGCGGCGTCGGCAGACAGCGCAAGCGCAGCGCATGACCCATGACGTAGGACCGCAGAGCCGGTGTCGGACGGAACAAGGCCGCCCACGGATCGCTCCAGCGCGTGACGGCGAATCGCTTGTAGACGACACGGCGGGGGCCATGCGGCGTGGACAGGTCGAACTCGACGACGGCGGAACTGGGCGACCTTTTCAGGATCGAGACGTCGGGGCGCTGAAATGGCTCATCGGGAGCAGCCGCCAGTGCGGCCAGCGCCTCGCCGAAGACATCCGCCGCTACATGACCCGACACCTCCCCGGATTGAATGGAACGAAAGTGGCGATTGCGTTGAACACTTCGACGATCCAGTTTGTGCCACAATCGCAGATTGGAGCGCAAAGTCCCGCGCTCCAGTTGCTCGATTGCGTCCGATGGAGGAGATGTCAGCGACTCGTAGAAGCGCCAGAAGCGGAGTCGATCGGTGAGCTGGGATCGCAACAAAAACCAGCGATTAAGCAAAATAAGATTGGCCCTCCGAGCCGGCCACGCCAACGGCGCTCCGATGCGAACGGCGTGCAGATCGACGAGGAACAACTCGACGCGGTCGTCGGCGTCGAGGCGCAGGAGAAGGTTGCCGGGATGCAAGTCGTGATGGGCGACGCCGGCATCGTGCATCTGGGCGAGCAGCCGGGCCAACGCTGCGGCAAGACGTTGGCGCAAGCGCGCTTGACGCCGCGACGGCCACTGTGGCCATGTGATTTCGAGAAACGAATTGAGGGGTCGTGTCTCCGGCAGTGCCCGCGTGAGAAGATAGCTATCGCGCGCCGAAGTGCCTCGGCACGGTTCGCCGACCGCCAATGCCTCGAACGTCGGAATGCCGCGCGCCGCCACCGCACGCGCGTGTCGGTATTCGACCCGCGCTTTGCTCGGCCTTATCCATTCGCGGAGTTTGGCCCGATAATCGGCCAGTCGATTGTGTTTGAAATAGAAGTCGATCTCCGGCAAAACGACGTGATAGACGGTGCGATGGGGTCCGTGCTTGACGATGTGAGCTTGCCCCGTCGCCAGCCACTCGTCCAGGCGCGGGCCGTCCGGCCCAAAGAGAAATGCCAAGCCCGGCTCGATTCGCCAGCGAACGCCGCCGCGTGCCAAGACGATCTTCTCCGCCACCGCGTCCATGCTCGCTAAGCCGCAAGCGGCTCCCTCAATCGATCCAAGATTCGCACCCATTTTGCCGCGCCCGCCCCCACACTATACCGCTCCTGTACCAGTTGCCGACCGGCCTCTCCCATGCGATGCCGCAATTCCACATCGCCCGCCAGACGGCGTATCGCCTCAATCCATCTCTCTGGAGTCTGTGCGAGAAACCCCGTCTCGCCGTGCCGCACCATCTCCCATTGCACCCCAACGGGGTTGGCGACGACGGGCAGTCCGGCGGCAAGATATTGCAACACTTTTAAGCCGCATTTGCCTCGGCTCCACGCATCGTCGGGCAGCCAACTGATGCCGATGTCGGCCGCGGCGATCTCCTGGGACTCGGTCGCCTGCATCCACGGAACGGGAACAATGGGAAGATCGTGCAATGTCAAAAAGCGATCGCAGACCAGTTTCAATCGCGTCCCCGGCACGTCTCGACCGACGGCTTCCAACCACGGTGCGATGGCTTGCAGGCCGCGCAGCGTACTCGCCGATCCGACCCAGACGAGATCGATTCCCGACCGTGAGGATGCCTTTTCGATCGGCCGATAGAACTGGGGATCGACACAGGTTGGAATGACTTGGATGCTCCGGGCGCTGGTCCAGCGTGCGGCCTGTTCGGCGAGGAAGGTGTTGCCGGCGATCACCGCATCGGCGCAGCGAACCATGCCGACAAAGCGATGCAGCCGCCTCCGGTCGTGCAATCCTTTTGCCGCGTAGGAATCCCGCAAGAACACGGCATCGTCGAAATCGAAGAGAAGTCGGCGAACCGACCGGCGCAACAATTGTCGCTGCCATCCCACCAACAATCGACGCTGTACGATGACGTTTTCGCCGCGCAGATTTTGAAACAGCGAGGCTCTCTTCCACCAAGAGGAAGGTAGTGGCAGCAATTCCAGCGCATGCCCCGCTCGTTCCAGAATCGGACGAAAGGCCGCCAAGCGATAGCGACAACAGACATGCTCGGTATTGTCTACTAAGCCGATCCACTTCATCGCGTTGTCTCCGGCCACGTTACGATTTGCGTTCCGGTGTCGGCGTCGGCAAGGTCGGCGTCTCGGAGCCGGACGGAGGGGAGGCCGGATCGGGTGGCGGTGGCTGAACCGGATTGGGCGGTTCCGGAGGTGGAGACGGCTTGATGCCGCGCGCCTTCCAGGTCACGGTGCGCGCATTACAGTTGGGATTCTTGATCGCGAAACCATCCTCCTCCTCGCTTTGGATCAGGCAATCGTCGAACGTACAACTGATTTCCACGTTGGGCTTTCGGAGATAGGGGATCGGATAGCGGACGAAGAAGTGGTCGTTCGCTGGAACGACTGCTTTTCCTTGCTGACAAAGAACGCCTTCTTCGCTCGTCTGTGTTTCGATGGTGCGATTGCCGATGGACAGGCTCATACAGCCCATCACGATGGCGAGCATGATACAAGCGGCGACAGCGCCGACGGGAGCCGACAGTATCTTATCGGCAATGCACGAGGAAGGGGGCACGGACGACTCCTTTCGTTTCCGGGCGGACCTCGCCTCATGCGAGATCCTTGCGATTCAGCGCCGGCGATCGGACATGGCTCGGCGTATTTCCTTCTGGGCGTCGGCCTTTTTCGCCGCCTGGCGCTTGTCGTGCAGCTGTTTGCCGCGCGCCACGGCCAACTCGACCTTGGCCCGCCCGCCCTTGAAGTACATCCTCAACGGTACCAGAGTAAACCCTCGCTGCGACGCTTTGCCTGCAAACTTTTCGATCTCGCGGCGATGCAGCAACAGCTTGCGCGGACGTTTGGGCTTGTGGTTCATGCGATTGCCCATGCTGTATTCGGGAATATCGCTGCCGATCAACCACAATTCACCGTCGTCGAGCTTGGCGTAGGCGTCTTCCAAACCGCCCGCGCCTTCGCGCAAACTCTTGACCTCGGTACCGGTTAGCACCAGGCCGCACTCCAGCGTGTCCTCGACGGCGTATTCGTGAAACGCTCGCCGATTGCGGCAAATGATTTGAATGCCTTCGTCCTGGTCTTTTTTGCTCGGTTTGCGCGCCATGGTCTTTCTCCTACCTATCATGTTAACAGAAACGCGAGGGAGAGAAAATATCGGTCGAATCCGCATTGACACGCTAACAGTTTAGGGAGTATCACCCCATTGTTTGCGGTGCGGCAAGGCACGGAAAACCGCGAACGAGTAGGAGACTCCGACGACATGGCCGATCTGCCCGCGACCGATCCGCGACACCTACCGCCACGGCGGGGAGAACGCCTCGTCCTTGTGGCGTTCGTCGTTGTCGTGGCAAGTTTTGCCGTCTTGGTCGAGCATCGCTCGGCGTTCCAGCAGACGCGCAAGGGCGATCTCAATGTCTTTCTTCGCGCCGGATGGGCGGTACGCGCCGACGCCGATCTCTACGCTGTCACCGACGACAACGGTTTTCACTATCACTATCCGCCGCTGTTGGCCATCCTCGCCGCCCCATTGGCCGACGCGCCCGCCGGAGCGGATCGCGCTGGGATGCTGCCGTATTCCATTTCGGTGGCCGTCTGCTACCTCCTCAATCTCTTTTTCCTCGCCTTCGCCGTTCATCGACTGGCGCGCGCACTGGAACGAACCCCTTGGGGTCGGACGCGATTGAACTGGCCCGTCGGCAGCCGGGGGTGGTGGGCGCTGCGCATGACGCCGATCTTCGCCTACCTCATTCCCATAGGTCACACACTCAGCCGTGGCCAGGTCAATTTGTTGTTGTTGGCGCTATTCGCCGGGTTTCTCGCGGACCTTCTGAACGGGCGACAATTTCGAGCGGGTATCTGGCTTGCCGGCGCGATCTGCATCAAGATCATCCCGGCCTATCTGCTGCTTCTGCCATTGTGGAGGCGCGACGGCCGCTGTCTCTTCGGCTGCGCCGTGGGGCTGTTTCTGGGATTGGCGGTCGTTCCCGGCGTCTATCTGGGACCGACGCGCACCGTCGAATGCTATCGGAAGATGACATACGCGGTCCTGTTGCCGGGATTGGGAGGCGGAGAAGACGCCTCGCGGGCCGCCGAGTTGACGAACCAAACGGCGACGGAAGGGCAGTCAATCCTAACCGTGTTGCACAATACGCTCCATTACGATTTTGCCACGCGCCCACCCAAGGCTTCCCTGGAACTGCGGCTGATTAGCTATGCGATTGGCGGCGTGCTGACGCTGTCCGCTTTGTTTGCATTCGGTTGGCGACAACGCGACGACGGTATCGATCTTTTCCTCTTATTCGGCCTGTTAACTCTGAACATGCTGCTGATAAGTCCGGTGTGTCATCTGCACTACTTCAGCTTGTTGGTGCCGTTGGCGATGGGACTCGTCGCCGATCGATGGCGGCGCTTCGAGGACGTGAACTTAGGTTGGTGGCTGATGGGCGCGCTGATCGTCAACGGCGTCGCAGACTTTTTGCCACAACTGCCTGACATGAACGTCTTTCGAGATTGCGGATCGGCAATGTATGGAAGCCTGATCGTATGGGCGATGGGAGCGGCGTTACTCTGGCAACGGCGACCTCGACCAAGTGTTCCCGCGCCGGCGATCGCTCGGCGCTGGGCGGCTTAGGGAGACCCTCGGCTCATGGCGAGTAGGACGGGAACGCTCTGGCAACGACTTTTTCTCGGCGTGCGTCGACTGCGCCATCAACCGCATTGGCCGGAGATCGCGGGGCCGGATTGGGCCGAATCCATCATGCAAGCCGCCGTCACCGACCGCTTTCACTCCAAACAAGGACGCACCATCGCCCGCTGGACTTTGGAGAATCAGGATAAACGATTGGTCGTTTATTTGAAGCGACATTATCGCTTACCGCGACTCCACGGCTGGATGGCGCTGCTGTGGCCGGAGGGCAATTGGTCGCCGGCCATGCAGGAATGGGAGCATCTCGAACAAGCCCGCGCCGTCGGATTGCCGGTTCCCGTGGCGGCGGCCGGCGGCGAGTTTATTGGGCCTTGGGGACAGTTTCGCAGTTTCCTCGCCGTCGAGGAACTGACCGGAATGCTGGCCCTGCACGAGGCCATTCCCCTCGCCGCTCAACGTCTCGATCCGCATACGTTCCGGCGCTGGAAACGCGGCCTCATTCGCCAGATGGTCGTCCTGACGCGCAATCTCCACGATCGCCGCTGGTTCCACAAAGATCTCTACCTGTGTCACTTCTACATCGACGAAGAAGACACTCTCCGACTGCCGGAGGATTGGAGCGAGCGCGTTCGGATCATCGACTTACACCGCCTGGCGCGCCATCGTTGGACTTGGCCGTGGTGGAGAATAAAAGACCTCGCTCAGCTCTTGTATTCGTCGGATGTGAAGGGAGTCGAGGGCCGCGATCGGCTGTGGTTTTGGCGAATCTATTTCGGTTCGGTTCGGCGGCATCGCAGCATCCGCTTGTTGTGGCGAATGATCCGCCTTCAAGCGTGGAATTATCAACGTCGCCACGATCGTCGCCTGAGAAGACGAAATGCGCTCTAAGCGGCGCTCCGAGAAACCCCTCTCCCCCGGTATTCAGGGGGAGAGGGGTTTGGGGTGAGGGGGCATTGCGGATAGTCCTAAGCGCTGATGCGCCGCTCCGTCGCCAAAACGCGCTCGATTCCATCGATCACCATGCTCGGAGTCACTTCGTTCATGCAAGCGTGTTGGCGCGGACAATCGCTTAAGCGCCGGAGATAGCAGGGCGCACATTCCTTCTGAACGCGCACCACGGCCTCCGGACGGCGATAAGGGCCGATCCAAATCTCGTCCGTCGGACCGAACACGCCGACCACCGGACGATGGAGCGCTACGGTCAAGTGCATCGAACCGGAGTCGTTGGTGACGCACAATTCCGCACGGCGAATGAGGGCGGCCAATTCCGACAGCGAGGTTTGGCCGCACAAATCGAGGATGCCGGGAGCGCGCTGGGCCACAGCGCGGCAGCGTTCTCGCTCGCTCGCCGAACCGGCCAATACCACGGCTCGACCCGTGCCGCGCAGATAGCGCGCCACGGCCGCGAACCCCTCGACGTGCCAATGTTTCGTCGGCCAAATCGTGCCGGGAACAACCACCGCGAACGATTGGCTGCGCACCCCAAATCGGCTCAGTAGCGCCTCGACGCGCTCCGTCGAGCGCGCCGGGATGGGTACTTGAAACTCCGCCGGTTCGTCGTCGAGACCGAGAATCGGTGCGAGCGATAGATAGCGATCTACCGCATGAACGTCGGAACGCGGCAGCGGAATCCAATGCGTGTACGATAACCACGCTCCTTCGCGCGTCCCCGTCCAACCGTGTCGATAGGCGTCCTCCGCGAGCTTGCGATCCTCCGCCGAACGTGGACCGGCATGAGGGCGGTCGAAACCCAGGCGTACCGGCGCATGAGTCGCCATTGTCAACACGGCAGAGCGAAATTGTCCGTGAAGATCGAGAACCAGATCGTAGCGCGTCCGCCACAGCTCGGCGAGCATATGTCCGATGCCGCGCAACCAGCCGCGCCAATCCCGCGCCAACGCGCCGCGATCGAAGAGGATGACGTTGGAAAGTGCGGGATGGTGGCCGATCAGTTCGGCAATCGGTGGGGTCAGCACCCAGTCGATCCGCGCCTCCGGATAGCGCCGGCGCAGCTTGGCCAACACCGGCAGCGTGTGAATCACATCGCCCACCGCCGAGGGCTTAATTATCAGGATACGTCGGAAGAATCGAGTTTTAAGCATGGATAGATTCACAGCAAAAATCGGTTCGTGGCTGAGTGCTGAGTACCCCGATCGGGATCGGAACGAAGTATCCGTGTATTTTGGATGAACGCAGAACTCAGAACTCAGCGATGAACTCAGAACTTCCTTTACGCTGAGCGGCGGAAGAGCGATAGGGTCTTCTTCACGAAAGCGGACACGCGATGGCGGTATCTCTCGCGCCGCTCGACGGCTTGCGACGTCACCCAGTTGAACTGCACGACCCGGCGCGGGCCGACGAACGGCTTGTGTCCGTGCCACGAATTCTCGGTTCGGCGAAATACCAACAGCGTTCCCTCGGCAGGCGGAATTTCCACGATGGTATCCTCGATATCGTGCGGCGAGCGCAAGAGGCGCAAGCGTCCTCCGGTCTGTTCCCAGGTCGGATTCATATAAATAAGGACCGTTAATAGCTTCGTTATCCCGTCGGTGTGAATGTTGCCGTCGCGCGTGCCGCACCTGCCCCGCACCGTGATCATGTTGGGGCGGCCGCTCAAGTCGATGGCGAACTTTTCTTCGCAAGCCGCGCGAAACGCCGAACCACGCAAGTCGTCCAAGAGGTGTTGAAACCCGGAACCGAACGACAACCCGGCAACGGGAAAGCTACCGGGGCTTTGAATGGTCGGATAGTCGGCATTGATTGCCGCCAACGCAGCCGGTTGGACGAAATGGGGAACGATGAGATACGGAAAAGGTTCGTGAGTCAACGGCGTCGAACGGAATGCCGCCAAATCGAGCCGATTCATGGCTCGCGCCTCCTCTGCCCAGGAATGGTCGTCCCAGCTGCCCACGAAGGGAGCATCCCATTCCGTTACAGAGTTTATCGTCGTGGTAGGCGCGATTCTCGAGCAATTCTTCCGACTAAAACGATTTAAGCGCCTGCGGAGGCGGCGACGGGCGATTGTTCGTAGGTTCGTCCGTTGACACTACCGTTGCGTTGGCGGAGCGAGAGTTGATAGAGTCGTTCGCCGGTCTCGGTCGGGTATTTGCCGGTCAAACAGCCGCGGCACAGGCGGCTAGCGTCCAATCCAATGCAACGAGCCACGGCTTCCAGAGGGAGATAGAACAGCGAGTCCGCGCCCAATTCGGCGGCCATCGTGTTCTGCTCCGCCTCGGTGATGCGGCTGCCGCGCATGAAACGCGGGGCGAACAACTCGCGCATGGTGGACATATCGATGCCGTAGAAACACGGCGCGACAATCGGAGGACAAGCCACGCGCACATGGATTTCGCGCGCGCCGCCACGATGTCGCAGATCGTGCAGAAGCGTTTTCATGGTCGTACTGCGCACGATAGTGTCTTCGATGAGTAAAATCCGCTTCCCTTCCAACACCTCGCGCAGCGGCGTGTACTTCAGCTGGACGCGCTCGGCTCGATTCTGTCCTTCGATGAAGGTCCGGCCAATGTAGCGGTTGCGAATCAAGCCCTCGAACGACGGAATGCGCAAAGCGGCGGCCATCGCATCGGCGGCGGCCTTGCCGGTGTCTGGAACCGGCACCACAATCGTATCGTCGTCGAGCGCGACGCGATCCATCTGCACCTCTTGCCGCGCCAATTCCTCGCCGAGCGCGCGGCGGGTCAGATAAACGCTGCGATCGTCGAGAGTGCTGGCCACGTTGGCGAAGTAGATCCACTCGAAGAAACAGTGCGACGGCGTGCGTCGTTCGGCAAAACGCTCGTGGCGGACCTCGCCGTCCTGTATCACGATCATCTCGCCGGGTTCGAGCGAGCGAATGTTTTGGAAGCCGAGGTTGAACAACGGCACGCTCTCACTGGCAGCGGCGAAGAGCAAGGCATCGTCGTCCCAGGCGTAGCACAGGGGCCGAAAACCGTTGGGATCGCGCAGCACCACCATGTCGCCCATGGCATTCAGGAACACCATGTTGTAGGCACCGTCGAATTGGCGTCCCAAACTGCGAAATACCTCGACGAGATCGGGCCGTTCGCTGCCGCACTCGCTCAGCTCGTTGCTGAGGTAGTGCATGATGATCTCGGTGTCGATGTTGCGGGTCAGATGATATTCGGTCTGGGTGAGGAGTCGGTCGCGGAGTTCGGCGAAGTTGGCGAGTTGGCCGTTGAAGGCGAAGGCGAACCACTTCCATTTACAGCCGTGATGCCGCTCGAACGGCTGGGCATAACTGCGATCCGAAGCGCCGCAAGTGGCGTAGCGGACGTGGCCGATCGCCGCGCGTCCGGCGTACTCGCGCATGATGCTCTCGACCTTGGCGTGATGGTTGGAGCGAAACGCCTCGATCACCGTGCCGATCTGTTTGTAGGTGTCGAGCAGCTTTTCGCGCCGGGGATTGAAAGTCGAGAAGCCGGCGGCGAGCTGACCTCGATTCTGCAAATCGAGCAACATGCGCGGCATGAGCCGCGATACCTGATCGGCTCCCGCTAAGGGAGCCAAGGGAGAAGCCTGCGAACCAGGCAAGTGATACAACGCCGCGATGCCGCACTCGTGTTGCAACTCGTCCATGCAGGGATTCCCCGATGAGGGATGTCGAAGGTCATCTCCAAACGCTTGGCCGCGATCCGCTAAGTCCGAGGAGACAAAGTAGATTGTACGAACGGATTCGGTAGTTCGCAAGAAAATCAAACGCGGACACATCTTTTTTTCGACGCCCATACGCTTTCTCTAGCGCGGACGGCAGGAAGGTATCGTCCGGCACGACGTTCGACGTTGGCCAATTTTCACTATTCGGAACAAATATCCAAACGATTCGCAGACGCTTTTCGTCTGGAATGTGGGAAAGGATTTCGTAAGGACTTTTCCCCTGTTCCAATTCACCGATCACCTTTCAGGAGACACGATGCGTTCCGTTCTTCGCTTGAGTTTTGCTTTCGTCTTAAGCGCCGCCACGACCGTCGCCGTCGGAGCGGACGGCAAGAAAGAAAAAGAAAAGCCCGCGCCGCTGCCGGTGACACTCAAACTGATCGCCAAGAAGAAAACCTGTCAGCTGGATCTTGAGGGCAAGACACCGGAACAGTTCCGCGAAGCCATCGAGGAAGCAAAAAAAACTTTCCGCTATCCCAAGCCGCCGGAGGTCGATCTGACTTTAGAACTCACCAATACCAGCGATAAAGACGTAGCCATTTGGAGTACCGGCGATCCGGTGCAGGTGATTTTGGATTTGAAGGGCAAGGGGGCCGTGAGCGTCAGTCCCGCGATCGCCATGACGCGAGAGTTTCGCGTTCCTCAGGCGCTGATGTTGCCGGCCGGCAAGAGTCACACCATCCCCATCAAAAGTCTGAAGTATGGCATGCGCGGCATCAGCCAACAAGCCTACTGGACCGATGCCGGTGAATATACCCTCACCGCGCGCTTCATGACCGGCATCTCCCCGCCGCCGCCGGACAGCAAGGAAGTCGCCGGCGGATTCGCGCGCATCACCCTCACCAGCAATGCCGTGAAGCTCAAAGTCGAACTGAAAAAGTAACCGCCCGTCCGTACAAAAACCCTCGGAGCCGGAAGCGTAAGTGGCGGAAATCCTCCATCAGTTCAGCTTGCGGTTCTGTCTCGTTCGCCTAATCATTTACGCTGGGATGAAAAGGATCAAACGATGATGTGGAGGAAGATCGGATCCGCGTCGCTGCTTCTGGCGCTGCTGCTCGCAGCAGCGCCCGCCCCGGTGAAAACGAAAAAACCAAGCGGAAAGACCGATCCGCCGGGCGCGCCGCTCGAAGCCGTCCTAAAAGCCAAGAAGGCGAAGTATACTCTCGACCTGGGAGGCAAGAGCGCGGACGAGGTTCGCAAACAGATTGCCGCTGGAAACTATCCCGAAGCTCCAGCTGTAGAGCTGGTGTTGGAAATCAAAAACACCGGGCGCGAGGAAGTGAAAATCAAAATCGGCGGCACATATAACGTTGTCAGCCTCGACTTGAAAGGTTCCGGCGCGGTGAGCGAAAAACTGAAGCGGCGCATCACCCCCAAGTTCGTGATCGCTCCGCGCACTGTCACCCTGGAACCAGGCAAAAGCGCGAGTGTACCGATAACGAGCCTGAGCTACGGACTCAGGGGAGGCGAGCGAGCATGGTGGCTGGAGCCGGGTAAATATCAACTGGCGGCCGGGTATCGCACCAGCGTGTCGCCAAGGCCGAAAGATGCCAAAGAAGAACCGGGCGACTTCGGCGCGGTGACGGTCACGAGCGCGCCCATTGAGTTGGAAGTGGAAACACCGAAATAGTCCATCGGCCGCGCGACCTTTCAGCCGCGCGGCCATCCACACGCCCCTCGCAGCGAGGAGGCGTCAGTAATCTTGAACTGCGAAATGTCGGGCCGATGCGCATAACGCGACCAAGGCGAACAGCAAGGAAGTAGCCAACGAAAGCGTGGGATGGAAAGCGGAAAGCCGATCCAGAGAGCGAAATACGTCCGCACGATGGAACGAACGGCCCGCATCGAGAGCATCGAACAGCACTATGCTGAGATCGGACGGCTTGGGAAGCATCCAGTAGCCGGCTTCGGCGAGCACTCGGACGGACGCCGAAGGGGCATCGGCTTCGGAGGCGACACGAACGGAGTGGCGACTCAAGTTCACCCCCCAACATATCAGCCAAAACGCAAGCGAACCGAGTACGCAGACGATCGAGCTACGCGCACGCACCGCCAGGAAAGAGGAAACGGCGAAGAAGGTGGCAAAATGGACAATAAAGATAGGGATACACAGCAGATACTCAAATCTCCAGCAGCCGGTCTTTAGCCCCAAAGCCAGCCAGGTGCCAAGGACGAAGATGACAACCTGAGCGGCGACGAACGCTAACACGCCGACATATTTGCCGACTAATATCAGGCCGCGCGGCACCGGCTTGACGAGCAAAACCGATGCGGAGCAGGGATCGAGAAAAGATGAGAAAAAGCCGCCAGTCCAGATCAAAGCCAGAAAGATGCCGAGCGTGTCCGCCACGAACCCTGCGAGAAGCAATTCTAGAAAATGCACGGATTCGGCAGCATCTCTCCCTAAAGGAACGCGGATGAGGCCAAAAAAGACGGTTAACTCCCCGCCGACCACGACAACTCCAGTGTTAGACGACTTCACCGCTGCAGCAAGAGGGTCGTCAGCGGGTAGAAAATCGGCGCGTTCTCCATTTCGCTCCAGGGGTGCCTCTCCGCGCACCCCCACGCTCAAACAAATTAGAATGAATATGCCGCTAAAGACAAGCATCAACCAGGACAATCGAGCGGCGTTTGCCTGGCGAAATGTATCGCGGACAAACCATCGAAAAACATAAATCGAAGTGGGGAGATTCATGGATTACCATCTCAAATGAACAACCGACCATTATTACCTTAATCCAAGTTGAAAGGACATAATCGTCGATTGTAATTGTACTTATCGAAGGAGCGACACGGGAACGATTCCCACAGTCATAATCGTGGAAATAGCCGTCTGCAAATCCTGGGCTACCGTTGCATCACTTCCTGTAACAACCTTATAAGACGGCAACGCAGTAGCGGACGAGGACTGGGTGTTGCCTATGTACTGTATCTGTTGCAAGGTTTGCAGCGCGCCTGCCGCAAGCGGGCTAGAAGGTTCAAAAACGGGTCCGAAAGCGATGGTGTGAATGAGAACCGGTTTGGTTGCCGTCGCGTATCCGGGCGGGTTGGCTGTGGTTGGCGAAACGATCTGCTGGCAGAGAGAGTTAATCTGAGACAATACAGATGACGCGTTATTGCCGACGTTGCTCACTCCCGTGGGAAACTCGCTGGAGGAAGGGTTGGAGCTGTTATACCGAATGTTAAAATACGAATTATAAGCGCCGTTATTGGCAAAATTAGCGCTGGCCGTATAGTTGGGCAAACCATCGGTCTCCAGGATAATGACTTTCTGCGCCCCCTTTCGGCCCAGACCGCCGGCGTCGCCTGGCAGCGCGGGCGAAGGGTTGTACGTTTGCAGAGAGGTATTGCTGCTGAACTGATTGTACGCCAACATCAATGGATAGGCGAAGCAGGTTCCACCCATGGCGCGGGGAACTTCAATATTATTATTGTAGTCGTAGGGGTTGATGGTCGAGCCGGGGTTATCCAGTGTGTAGGGCGGAAACCACTGAGCGTTTATCATACGCGTGTAGTTCTGTCCCAAGGGGGAACGAACGCGATTGAAACGGCCGCCGTACCATGTGTCGTTGACGGCGTCGAGCGGAGCGCTGTAAAAAATCAACGATACCCAGTCGTTGGGATGATTGCTTTGTATGGTTTGAATGGCGGCTTGCATGCCGAGTTTGGCGGCGTAACAAGGTGCCTCGTGACAGGTGCCGGGCCACCAAGCATATTTAAGATAACCGAGATAATCTCCCGTCAGGCTCCAGCCGTTGTAGTTCCCCAGAAAATCAATCATCGTCATCGGTCCAAACCAAAAGTGCATCATCGGCCTGGGCGGATTGTCGGTGTAGCTCATGTATTGCCCGGTGGTCGGCTTTTTGCTGACCTGCTTGTTGGGATTGCCCGAATTCGTCCAAGAGAAATCGTCGCCGTAACCCGTCCATTTGGTGAAGTTCGCGGGATAGTCGTAGGTCGAGTCCCAGTATTGATTGGCTCCGATCTGAATGTTTCCCAGAACCCAGTCGATATAATCCTTCCAGAAGCGCTCGTTCAGATCGGTAAGGGGATACTGCGTCCAAAAGCGTTGATTCAACGTGGTATCCGTGCCGCTGGGAATAGCGGTGTAATACTGAATATAACCGGCCGTTAGTTGTGGCGGAAACGAATTGGGACCGGTGTTTTGCAGCCAATTAAGAATGGCTTGATAATTGACGTAGTAATTGACCGTGCCGTTGTCGATGGGCGGTGTCCAATTGCCCTGGGAGTCCCACAGTACAGTATTGTCGTCAACCGGTGTGGTCTGATCGTTCTTGAAGAAGAACTTTTGCCGCCAATCGTTCGCGGATCGTGGATCGGGCGGCCAGATAAAAAAAGTTTTCCCCCAATAGTTCGGACCTTGCGAATAGCCGTTATAGGGAGCATTAGTGTAGTAGGTGTACCCATTACTCTCGAAGTTTGCATTTCGGCCCGTTCCGCCCGTAATATCTTTTACCGAAAGAGCGTAAGAGTTACCGGAGTTCCCGTTGGCTTTAAGAGGAACATCGCCCCCTGGAGTGACGGCGTAAGAACTCGATGCCGGGGTAAAGGCTGGAACGGGCGAGGCACCCACCTGTTGATAGAAATCGCCAACAATCGCCGGACGATTAAAGTCGGTCGCATTGGACTGGCTTATGTTGGCAGCATCGAAAGTGTACCCGCCGATTACATTGGTAGACGAGGTCTGCTGCAAAGCGATACTGTTGGACGAATAGTGTCCGAAGGTTGGAATCGTACTTTCAGGATTATTCGGTGTGTCGATCGGTCCAAAAAAGCCATCCAACGATTTCGACAAACCCATTAAGCTGGAGAATCGCATCGAACCGGAAAAATCTTGGATAATGGCCATGTCGATGGGGCGGGAGATTGCCGTTGCCGTCGCTTGCGTGTTGAAGGCACTAATACCGAACACAGAAGCAAACGCGGTCTGCCCCGCATAAGATACCGTACTGTTCACCAGCGTCCAATTATCGCTGGCATTGTTCACCGATCCGTTATCGAGGGGATAAGCCAAGAATTGTCCTTGCGTGGTGTCATAATAGTATTTTCCGACGATGATACCGACCTGGCTCGATTGAATCGTTTGAGTCAGCACCGTGTTGGAAGTGGCGGCGGCGGTCGCCGCCGGCGTCACGGCCGCGTAGTTGTTATTGTTGCTCTGATTTCCGGTCAGCATGCGAACGCCCGTCAATGCGGCGCAGTCCGCGGCGTTCTGACACTGATTTTTGGCGATGGCGATTAAACCGATATCTATGGCCAGCGCTACCATTCCCAAGAGGCCTACCAAGGCGATGGCCAACAACGGAATCACCGCCGCGTTGCGATGAGATCGACACAATTTCATCGATTGACCCTCTCGAAGCTCTGTTTGGTTTCACGCAGACTACGTTGTCAATCCGCTTCGCTATACATAACGGCGCGTACTTGCACCGGCATGCTGCCCGCCATCTGCAAGAAATTGGGCAACGCGGGAGAGTAGGTGCCATTTATCTGTACGGCGATTGCTTCGCCAAATCCCGCCGAATTCCACGATCCAATGTTGTTTCCCGTACTGGGATCGATCTGGAACACTTGGATGCTCATTCCGCTAATCTGTGTAGTCTGTCCCGCGAGATAATTCGTCACGATCGCGTCAATTTGAGCAGTTGTCATACTGCTTTGGCCAACTACCGCCGCACGCGCTCCCTCACGCGCCGCATTATTCATCACCTGTAAGGTCATGATAAAGCGACCGTACTCGATCACGCCGAAGATGAACATGAAGAAAACAACAGCGATAAAGGCGAATTCGACAATCGTCGTCGCCTTGCGTCGAAGCGGCGATGGACGTTTTGACATGGTTTCACCGGGTAATTTCGATGTGTTATTGAATGGGCAGCGTCGTATTTACCGTCACGGGTAGATCGACCATGCTAAACCAGGTGGCAGTCCCTGTTATTTGACTGTTGGCCGACACGACATAGGACAAAGCGTCCCAGGCAACATCTTTGAAAGGTATTGTCACCGCGACGTTGATCTGATCCAGTTGTTGCGCATTGCTCACGTCGCCCCCCGAAGTGACATCGACGACGCTAACTACGACATTCGAGGTCGGCAATCCGGCGTTTTGCAAATACTGAATCACACTTTGTTCCACTTGAGCACTGGTATTCAGCCCGGTCGAAGCCTGCCGTCCGCCAACTCGGGCCGCGTTGCTCAACAGTTGCTGCACCCGCACCATGTCGCCCACTTCCCACAATCCGGCCAGCACCAGCAGTAGCAAAGGCAAAACCACAGCGAATTCAACCGCCGCGACTCCGCGTCGATTGCTTCGATCGCGCTGCTTGTGTGTCGATTTCACGTCACCTGCCCTCATGTGCGAACTGAAATTTCAAGGTTTCACACCAAGTCTAGGTGACGATTTGCCCTCTTGCAAATTGCGTCTGCGGATTTTTCCGATTGAACGGTTTGGGAGTGAGAATTGGCTACTGAAAGTTTGTGTATGAAGACACGGTCTCCCCGCTCGCGCTTGGGGGAATTGGGGCAAGAAAATGCGGCTTCGATCTTCTGGATAAGCGATCAGTTCACCAGCGCAGTGGAATTGGATTGCATCGCGGACGTTCCCTCTTCGGGGATCGCGTCTATGTATTCGTAAAACACATTTCGCTGTCGCGGTATGTATCCCGCCTCTCGGATGGCGCTCTTGATTTGCTCGAGCGTCAGATAGTGTACGGTTCCAGCTGAAGCAACGACATTTTCCTCAATCATCAGGCTTCCCATGTCGTTGGCACCGAAAAACAGCGCCAGTTGACCGACCTTCAATCCCTGTGTCACCCAGGACGATTGAATGTTGGGGATGTTGTCGAGATACAAGCGCGAGATGGCCTGCGTCTTTAGGTACTCGTAGGCACCAACGGGCGGCACGTCGGACATGGCCGTGTGTTCCGGTTGAAAGGTCCAACAGATATATGCCGTGAAACCACCGGTCTCGTCCTGTAGTTGGCGCAGTCGCTCCAAGGTCTCAACGCGCTCGGCCAATGTCTCGATGTGTCCGAACATCATCGTGCAGGACGATTTACCGCCCAGCTCGTGCCAAACCCGATGCACTTCCAACCATTCGTCGGTCAGACACTTGTTGACGGTCATGGCCTTACGAACGCGATCGACGAGAATCTCGCCGCCGCCACCCGGCAGACTCCCCAGTCCCGCTTCTTTCAACCGCGCTAATACTTCACGAAGGGGTAATTTATTGATCTTATGAAAGTGCCAAATCTCCGGCGGGCTGAAGGCATGGAGATTGAAATCGGGATAGCGTGCTTTTAGGTCGCGCAGTAAATCTTCGTACCATTCCAACTTCAACGTCGGATGCATGCCGCCTTGCATCAATGTCTGATCGCCGCCCAGTGCGATGGTTTCTTCGATTTTCTTGTAGATCTCTTCGCGCGGCAGGACGTAGGCGTCGGCATCGTTGCTCTTGCGATAAAAGGCGCAGAAATCGCAGACGGCGGCACAAATGTTGGTGTAATTGATGTTGCGGTCGATATTATAAGTGCGATACCGCTCCGGGTGCAGACGGCGGCAAACGGCGTCGGCGGCGCGGCCGAGAGCAGGCAGATCGCGGCAGTCGAAGAGCGCGACTCCTTCGTCGAAAGTCAACCGTTCACCGTCAACAGCTTTTTGCAAGATGTTCCGAATGGTAGTATTCAACGTTCACTCCTCGTCGAGCCAATCCTAGCTCGCAGGCCAACATATAGTAGTGGTGCAACCCCGCTTGCTCGCGCGGTCCAAGGTCAAAATGTAAGATATTCGAGAGATAGCGGCGACAGAATCCAGCGTCAAGTCCCAGACGTGGGGCCTCGGCGTAAGCGATGGGGCCGGCGCGATCGAGGCCGCGTTCCTTCGCTTCTCGCAGCGCCTCGTCCACGCCGCACAGATCGACCCCTTCGCGCACCGCCCACACCGCATAGACGAAAGGCAGTCCCGTCCACTCGAACCATTCTTGACCGAGATCGAAAGCGTACTGAAAACCCGGCAAACAGGCGCGCATGGCGCGATCGCCGATCAGCAACACGGCGTCGGCGTCCGCTCCTTCCGCCTCTCGATCCATCGGCAGAGACACCATTTCCGCCGACACGCCATAGCGATGACCGAGCAGTACGCGCGTCAAGGCGGCGCTCGTGCGCGAACCGGCATCGAGGGCGACGCGGCGAATGGAACTCCACGGAACGCGGCTAAACAGCGTCACACTTAGCACCGGACCGCGCGACGCGATGGCGATGTTCGGCACTATCGAGTAACGACCGGCACGGAAATACTCGATGACGGGAATGAGGGCCACATCGAGTCGTTCCTCCGCCAATAGGTCCGCCAAACGACTCGGCACCTCGAGAATCAACTCGGCTTGAGGCGCGAGATGCTCCAGATCGCAGATGAGCGGTTTGGTATTCAGATAATTCACCGCCCCGATACGAATCGGTTGTTCCATGAACCGTCTCTCCTGGTCGCCCATCGGCTTCGAGCCTTTCGCCGACATTATAGGGGTCTTGGCGCAGTCGGTCAGGATCTCCGTCCCCCAGCTACCAACTAAACCGAGGAGCGTCGAAAAATACAACACGAAAAGGCCGCTTGCGGTTCGGGAAAGCACCACAAGCGGCCCGGTGGAAAGAGGTTGCGAACGGTCGTTACTTGGCCGGCACGACCGCGATTGCTTCTTGGGTGGCCCGATAGGTGACGCGGGCAAACCATTCCGACGCTTTCGGACGATTACCAACCGGTACCGCGGGCAGACACGGCGGCGGACAGACCGGCACGCACACCGGCACTTGTCGGCACGTCTTGTAAGAAACGCAATAGGGTTGCATTTCACAAGTGACGCGTGGCACCATCTGAACCTTTTCCTCGGCGACCATGCGGCAGGTCACATAGGGGACCATGCAAGTCCGTTGTTCCCATACCATGCGACAGCGGGTGCAGGGGATCACGCGGCAATGTTCTTCCGGAATCATTTTGCACGTCGTATACGGGATACACACTTCCTTGACCTCCGGCACCATATAGCAGCGGCGGCAGGGGATCATGCGGCAATGTTGCTGCGCGACCATGTGGCACGTTGTATAAGGGATGCACACTTCCTTGACTTCCGGAACCTGATAGCAACGACGGCATGTAATCATCCGACAATGTTGCTGTGCGACCATGTGGCACGTCGTATAGGGGATGCACACTTCTTTCACTTCCGGAACCTGATAGCAGCGCTGACACGTTACCATGCGACAGTGTTGCTGAGCGACCATGTGGCACGTCGTATAGGGCGTACACACTTCTTTCACTTCCGGCACCATGGTGCAACGACGGCATGTTATCGTTCGACAATGTTGCTGAGCGACCATATGACACGTCGTATAGGGGATGCACACTTCCTTTACTTCGGGTACCAAATAGCAGCGGCGACAAAGGATCGTACGGCAATGATCCTCGCGGATCATCTTGCAAGTCGTATAGCAATGCGGCTTCATCACCGTATAGGGAACTTGCTTGCAAACCGAGTAGTTCACGACCTGGCAGTGTTCGCGCGGGACGTAGTGGCAGCAGCGGATCGTGCGCACTTCTGTGCGCGGCACCCAAACGCGCTGGCACACCCAATGGCCGGGGCATTGCACGGCGTAAGACACCGTCGGTCCCGGACAGTAGCGCGAGCAACAGGTACAGGGATCGAACGACCACGTTCCCGGCATCTGGCAGCAGCGCTGCACGACTGGGCCGGGGCAGTAGTGCTGCGTCACCTGCCAGCAACCCGTGCAGACGGTAATCGGCTTCTCGGTCCACACCGGCTCGTAGGTGCAGTAGCGGCACACCGATTGGCGCGGCTCCGACACCGTGCGATAGCACGTCACCGGAACCTGGCAAACGTGCTGCTCGTACACCGGACGATAGGTGCAATAGTGCTGCGGCACTTGGTATTCCTGTACGCATTGTTTATAGGTCGTATAGCAGCACTTGCGAACGTGTTGTTGATAGACCGGATGATAGGTGCAATAATACTGCGGAACTCGATACTCTTGCCAGCACGGTTTGTAGGTTGTGTAGCAGCTTTTTTTGACGTGGTGCTGATAGACCGGGTGATAGGTGCGGTAGTATTGCGGCACCTGATACTGTTGCACGCACGTCTTGTAGGTCGTGTAGCAGCATTTCTTGACGTGGTGCTGGTAGACCGGGTGATAGGTGCAATGATACTGCGGCACCTGATATTCTTGCACGCACGTCTTGTAGGTCGTGTAGCAGCATTTGCGAATGTGCTGCTGATAGACCGGGTGATAGGTGCAATAGTACTGCGGAACCTGATACTCTTGCCAGCACGGCTTATAGGTCGTGTAGCAACATTTCCGAACGTGCTGTTCGTACACCGGCCGACACACGGTGTATTTTTGCACCACGTTGTAGGTCTCTTGGACCGGCTTGCAAACACTGTAACATTGGGGGCGGACGTGCTGTTCGTAAACGGGCCGGTAGCAGACGGATCGGCACTCTTGTAACACCGTGCGATAGACCGGCCGATAGCAAACGCAGGTGCGGTCCTCGTAGACGGTCTGATAGCAGACGCGATAGTTGACGGTGGGCATGCAGCACTGTTCGGAGCAGCCGCCCTGAAGGGGATAACAACACGCGCCGCAGTGGGACGCCCGCGCCGCGTCCGCCAACGCCGCCACGCCGAGGACGGCTAACAGCGGCAAGAAGACTTTCAGCCTCATCTCGGGACTCCTCGTCATACAGTTCCGGTTCGACATGCCGGCCGCGCTACCGAATCGAACGACGCGCGCTGCCGTTGATTAGAATGTGCCCGATTACAACGATGGCGCAAAGTCCGCTTTATGGAAAAACCAGCGAATTTGGGAAAGAGGCGTCGAATTGATTGGACTCTGCCGCAAGGTTGGAGTTTTACGCAAGATCGGCAAAATGTGCGGATTGAACGATTCGACCGAGATTGAAGCGTTCTCACCCCGCGGGGGAATAGGTTACGACTCCATCGCAACTCAATCATGTTAAAGCACTTGCGCGCACACAAATGAGAGATCAGCATCGCGCCATCTTCGAGAAAGAGACCCAAACGATTGGTTTCCACGATCCGTGACAGCGCGGCGGAGATACGAGTCTTAACCAGAACGTGCGTGAAGATCTGTTCCTTGCCGATGTCGATCCGGATGCGTCCGGCTTCGGGACAATCCACTGTGCGCCCAGCGTCGAACGGACGCGAGATCGACTACCCCATGGGGCACGCTAACTCGATCCAACTCGGTTAGGAACGTGGCCATCTGTTCATACTCTTCGGAAGTAAGGTAACTCAAAGTGCATCCTATCCTCGTCGACACAAACTTGTGCGAAGCGGCAGGTGGAGTTGTGCTTGCTCGTTTGGGTGCGATTGTGCGATAACCTTGCTTCGCCTATGGGTTGGCGTGTTCCTGTGCCGACCCCCTTCTGGCCTTTCGGAGAAATCGAGACATGACCCCTACTCGTTGGTCGGCGGCGCGTATCGGATGGATCGGACTGGCGTTCCTCGTTTGCTCGGTTTGCGGTGCGGCGGATCTTGAGCCGGGATTGCCGAAAAACACAACGGCCGTCCTCACCGTAAACCTCAAACAGATGTTGCACTCCCCGCTGGTGAAGCACCACGGTCTGGCCACGCTTCGCCAAGCGTGTCGTGAAACCGAGGAAGCGCGCGCCGTTTTGCAGGCGCTCGGCGTCGATCCGCTGCGCGATCTCGACCGACTGACCGCTGCCTCGGTGGGCCACGGCGAGAAACCGTCGTTCCTTTTCATCCTGCGCGGTCGATTCGATACGTCGCGTTTTTCCACGGCGGCCAAACGACTCGCCAAGGAATTCAACGAGCGCTTTGAATGGAAGAAGGAAGGCGATCTCAAATATCTCTACCTTGTCGAGACCGGTGGACACGGCTCGATCGTCCTCGGCGCGGGGGCCAAGGCCGCGAAGGGCGCGATGCTGAACCTGCAATCGAACGGTTGTCTGCTCGATCTGTTTCCCAAATACTGTCTCGCTCTGGCCGACAAGAATACCCTGGTCGTCGCCTCGTCCGACGAAATCTTGAAAGAAACGTGCAAGCACCTCTGCGATCCCAGAGCCGCTTCGGCGAACAAGACGATGCGCCGTTTGTTCGCCGAACTCGACGGCAAGCAATCCATAGCCTTCGCCGTCTGCCCTCCACCCGCGACATTTGAGACGCTCGCGGTCGACGAAGGCAAAGACGAGAAGCTACAAGCGAAGCCGTCGCTACTCCGCGAAATGATCGGCGGCATCACCGTGACGGACGATTTCAAACTCCGCTGCACCATCAAGGCGACGAGCATCGAAGATGCTCGCAAGGTCATGGACGGATGCGAGGAAGTGCGCCTACGCTTGGACGGCCTGATGACATGCCTGGCTGGGACCAGTAAGGAATACGCCTTCCTCAAGGAGATACCGCGTTCGTTCCTCGCCGTTCGCAAGGGCAACGTCTTACTGATCGAGGGCCGCCTCTCGACGGAGACGTTGAACCGCCTCTTCGCTTCGTGTTCATTCATCGGTCGATGATGTCTTGGGGCGTCGTTCGCGCGTCCGCGCGAGCGACGCCGATCCTTTTTTCGCAATTGCAAGTTTGGTCGTTTCTCACCTTTCAGCGCAGCGCCTGTCGCTTTCTCTTCCCGCGCCGCATAGAATAAAGATTGAAGTAACTCTTCCCCTGAGACCACAGACCCGTGGAGCCTCATCGCGAAAGAGGATACGAACATGAGATCGCTTCCCGTCCCTCTCAGCCACGGGCTGAGCCTCGTACTGGGCATCGCCATCGCGGCGACGGCTCACGGACAACAAAAGGCCCCGGCCAATGCCCCGGAAGGCTCCGTGCATCGCATAGTCATCCAGGAGGGCGCGCATTCCCGCGTGTCCTACATCGTCAGCGGCAATCTTTCCGCCGAGGATCGCGCCGCCGTCTTCAATCTCGAACGCGCGGAAAACGATTTGGCCTACGTTCGGAATTTGCAAGGTCTGAAACTGCAGTACGTTCAAAGCGAACGGACCTTGGAGCCGAAACGCCGCGTCGTGCAAGATCAACTCTATGGCAGACGCCTTTACTCCGGCAGTAGCAACACGGGCTACGTCGGTTACGGCGGCGGTGGATACGGCTATGGCTATCCCGGACCTTACGGATATAATGTGGGATATTCTCCGTATTACTTCGGCGGCTTCGGCAACGGCTACGGCTATCCAGGGGCGATGTACAGTTCATTGGGAACCAGTTCCTCGTCCGAGATTCGCAGCCTGCAATATGGCGTGGGCGACGAAGGACGCATGAAAACCGCATTGTCCCAAGTGATTGCTCACGATGCGTCTGCCGAGTATGCCGCCGCCGCGCTGAAAAACTACGAGGCCGCCGCCGCTCGCGCCGCCTCGTCGCCGGTGCTGTCCCGCGATTTGGGGATGAAAAAGAGCGCCGCCCCCTCGAGAGAGAAGACGCCGAAGTAACGGCTCATTCTCGTTCGACAGGGCGATCGGTTAACCGCGACATGCGGCGGAGTGGGAGTCTCTGTCGCGCTCCGCTCCGCGTCGCGGCTAACCGACGGTTCGGCCAATTCGCATGGCCTGTGGGAACCGACATGCAATCCAACATTCTGCAAACCGATCTCCGCGATGAAGTGATGTACGTCACTCTGAATCGTCCGGAGAAGCGCAATGCGCTCTCACTGGAGTTGTTGCGCCTGCTTGAGAAATCGCTTCGAGAAATTGCCGAAGACGAACGAGTCCGCGTCGTGGTCGTAGCGGCTGCCGGATCGATCTTCTGCGCCGGGCACGATCTCGGCGAAATGCTCGGTCGTTCGGAGGAGTTTTACCGCGAGTTGTTCGCCCTCTGCTCGCAGGTGATGCAACAATTCCGAGCCCTTCCGCAGCCGGTCATCGCCCGCGTGCAAGGCACGGCGACGGCGGCAGGATGCCAACTCGTGGCCGCATGTGATCTCGCCGTCGCTGCCGACACCGCCTCGTTCGCCACCCCCGGCGTCAAGATCGGTCTGTTCTGCACGACGCCGATGGTTCCGTTGGTGCGAACCATCGCGCCGCGCGCCGCCTTGGAAATGCTGCTGACCGGCAAAGCCATCTCCGCGCATCAAGCCCTCGTTTGGAATCTCATCAACTGCGTCGTTCCCGCCGAGCAACTCGATGCCGCCGTCCGCGAGTACACCGACGCCATCCGTTCTTCCAGTCCGCTCACCATTCGCATCGGCAAGCGCGCTTTCTACGACCAACTGGCTCTCGACGAGGGCCATGCCTACGAACGCGCTCTGGAAGTCATGACTTGCAACGCTCGATTTCGGGATGCGCAAGAGGGGATGAGCGCCTTCGTCGAGAAGCGTTCGCCGCGCTGGACCGGACAATGAGTCTCGCGGCGCGATCACCGCACCGCATCGCCGAATTGATGCTCGGTCACGTCACCGGATGGCCAATGAACCCATAAGAGACGCTTATAGTGGTAATCGCCTCCGACATTGTAGCCGCGGATGCCGTGCCAGCTGCCGGCGCGCTGACGGTGGGTGTGGCCGCAGAAAGCGAAGGCGATGCGATCGGCAAGACCGGCGAGCAATTCCTCCATCGAACAATTGCCTCCAAACGCTTCCCATAAGAGATCGTCTAAGGTCAACGGTGGCGATTTTTCCGGGAAACTGATGCAGCGAAGGGGCGGATGATGCGCCACGACAAAGACGCGCTCCGCCTCCTCCAACGCCCTATGCAGATGGCGTTCGAGCTGTCGCACCACGCGCGCGGTGAAGCGGATATCGTCGAGGGGCCAACGAACGAAGTTTGCGTCGTTGTGTCGGCCTCGGGTAAACTGCTTGGTGGTCAATCGTTTCTCTTCACTGGGATACTCGCGCCGCAGCGTCTCCAACGACCACGAGTAATCGTACCAGTTGATCGAGCCGGCCACGGCCAAGCGGCACTCCGGCAACATCATCGGCCCGCCGTCGAGATAGTGGAAGCCGAATTCCCGACATAGCGCCGGTAGGTCTTCTTCGTAAAGTTGCAGCGAATCGCGCGACGAATCGGATCGCACCCACAGATCGTGATTGCCCGGCACCAACGCCTTGCGGCAGGGCAGATCGGCAAACAATTGCAGACAATCGGCGAAGTATTGTCCGGTACCGATATCGCCGGCGAGGATGAGAACATCGGGCATTCGCTCGCGCAGAAATGCGACGAGTAAGCGCGTGGCCTCTTCGCCGCGCCCGCCGTGACCCCAATGCAGATCGGCGGTGATCGCTACCTGCACCGCGGCACTCGTCATGAGAAATCTCCTCGCAGCCATTGAAACCGGACGCCGCATCGGCGAGTATGGACTACCGATCCTCAAAAACCGTCGGCTCGTCGTATTGTACAGGAGTTCCTCAACCATGCGTGGCTTTCTCTGTACGGGAGCCACGGCCTATCTGCGCACCATCGAAGATTTGTTGAGAACGCCGTCGATGCTCGATCGGGCCTCGACGCCGAGCGAGGCGAGCCAAGACGTAGAGGCACTTCTCGAGGCGATTCAACGACTCGGAACCTTCTCGCTGGAGCCGCGTTTGCACGACAAGACATTTCAGTACGACATTCGGCTCAGTTCGGCGAAATGAAATCCTGGACGAGTGGGAAATGGAGCGAATCGTGGCAGCATTACTCGATTAAAACAACCGACCCGAAATGGGCCTGGCAGCGGTATCGTCCGAGTAAGGAAGCTCCCTGGAACCTTCAGCCTGTGTCATCTCGTACTAACCTTGCCGGAGTTTCAGCTAAAGGAAACGATAACCCCGCAGAACGAAATCGGGGCGCACAATCTCCACGGAGGGGCATTCAAGGCGCTGCGTGTGCCGCGCCAGCGTCATTTCTTGGCGATTTCCGGCACGGCTTTGAGGATGACGGCGGTGTGTTCGTCGTTTAGCTCGCCGGCACGGAAAGCGAAATTGCGGACGACCTTCTGCTTGACGGAAAGCATGACCGTCACCTCGGCATCGCGGCGGAGGAGATAACTCGGCGGCCCGACGACGTCCTCGAACACCGACAACGGCACGTTACGCACCGAATGTTTCTTGCTCCACTCCACCACCTTCGGATCGAAATCGGTCTGGTCGTCGCTGAGAAACGTCACCCACGCTCGCAGTTGCGTATCTTTGCGTTCGGCCAATTCTTTATCAAGACCTCGCACCAGCTTGCCGAGAGGATCGCTCAGCTTCCGCGCGAAGACGATGACGGCGGGGCGGTCGGCCGTCTCGCAGATGAAACAGTGCGATTGGCCTCGCTCTTTCCCCACCGAGACGAGCGAGGAATACGGTCCCGGACGCTGCCCCGTTTTCAGTCCCGAGACCGCTGGCTCACCCGCGATCGCGAAGAGAATTAACGGTAGCGCCAAGAATCGAACGATGCGTTGCATGATTGCAATCTCCACAGGAAAAGCGTGTCGGAGAGCGTAATTCTCATTATAGGCAAAGCAAACGATGGGTCACGACGCACTTTCGCCGGCGAACATGCCCAAATAGCTGGTGTACCGCGAAAAGTCGATCTGCCGCCGAGCCACGGCCCGCTTCACGGCGCAGCGATCCTCGTGCGTGTGCGTGCAGTCGGGGTAGACACACAGAGGCACGAACGGGCGAAACTCTGGGAAAAAACCTTCGATTTCCTCCGGCAACAGATCCCACAATTGAAATTGCCGCACTCCCGGCGTATCGACCACCCACCCGCCGAAGTCGAGGCGAATCAACGCCGCCGCCGTCGTCGTATGACGGCCTTTTTGCGTCCCTTCGCTGACTTCGCGCACGCGCAATCCAAGCTCCGGTTGAATGGCGTTGAGCAAAGAAGACTTGCCAACTCCGCTTTGTCCGGAAAATACCGTCTCGCGGCCGTTCAGCCGTTGGCGCAAACGGTCGATGCCGAGGCCCGTGGCGGCGCTGGTCAACAGCGCCGTGACGCCGAGTTGGTTGTAAAGTCCCAACAGAGGTTGATAGCGAACGGGGTCGATCAGATCCGCTTTGTTGAGACAGAGGATGGGCCGAATGCCGCCTTGCTCGGCGCTGGCGAGATAGCGATCGATCAAGTGCGGCTTCAACTCCGGTTCCACCAGCGACAGCACGAACACGACTTGATCGACGTTGGCGACAATCACCTGTTCTTTGCCGCGCGAGGCGCGCGTCAACAGGCCGTGGCGCGGTTCGACGCGCTCGATCCATCCGTCGGCGGCGGCGGATTCGACGTGGGCGAGTTCGGTGGGCGGGCCGACGCGAATCCACACGCGGTCGCCGGTGGCGACGATGCTGCGCTCTTGCGTGGCCAACGTCCGCAGCAGTCGGCGAATGACACAGCGGTAGGGTTGGCCGTCTTCGGTCTGTACGATGCTGAACAGTCCATGCACGCGCAGAACCCGACCGGGACGACACGCCGTCACATCGACGGCCGGCATCTCCGCCGGTTCCTGCCCGCTAGGGGGCGCGCCCTCTGTATCGTCTTGAAGAATCGTCCGCCGCCGCGAGAGATCGCCTTTGGCGCGCACGCGCTCTTGTCCCGTCGTGGCTTCTTCGGTGAAGCCGTGATCCTGAAAGCCGCGCGTCCACTGTCGAGGTCGCGGCGGCTTGGAACGATTCTTGCGCAGATCCACGCGCACTTTCTTTTTCTTCGCCATTCCCTCTTTACCTTCCGGCAAACTGCGGAAGCCCCCGCAAGTCGAGCCAATCCCGAAGCATCGCGCATCCAGGACCTGGCGGATAAGATTTCCGCCTCCCTCATTCTACTCCGTTCGCCAGCGTCGGCATTCTACTCCCTTTCAACAAACCTCTCCGTCGCAAAGAAGGCAGGACGCGCACGGAGCCTTCGATTTTCGTTTCGAGAGCGGAACTTTTTGCATCCAACGGGGTCTAATCTCTCGGATTATGGTACAGTGGATTGAGTGGGGCGAGACTCCTCGAACCACGCACCCTCAGAGGAATGGACTATGCGAATTTGTTTCGGAATCGGCTTCCTCCTGTCGATGATCGGATTTTTAGCCACCGCGAACGCCGCCCCTCCAAAGAAGACGCCGCCGTCGGCCACACTGGATGCCGATAAGTTGTCGCCCGGAGTGTTCACGGGTACTGTGGTCAGCGTCCCTGACACGGATCGCATGTTCACTGTGAACGTATCGTATCAGAAAATCCAGCTGAAACCGGGCCAGAATCTGGGTCGAGCCAATCAGACGCTGCAGCGCGAGTACAATCGGATCATGCAACTTCAGGCGCAGGCCATGCGACCACCGGGGCGTGGGCACAATCCGATGCGTGCCATGCAACAACTCCAAGGTGCCGTCGCGCAGTTCCAGAATAACCTGGCGCGAACGCAGGCAAATATGTTCCAGGTCGTCCAGGCCACGCAGAAGGTCGATTTCCAGGTCGATGAAAAAGTCAAAGTCCGCGTCAAGAATCTGCCGGAACAGTTCGACGACAAGGGCAACATCAAGAAGTACACCAAAGAAGAACTAACCGAACTCAAAGGCAAAGATAAGAACTTACCGGGCTACGAAAGCTCTATCGACGCGATCAAGCCCGGTCAAATCCTCCAGGTCGCCCTCGTCGTCCACAAGAAGCCGAAACCACTTTCTACTTCGCCTTCGGCTTCCGGCAAAGAAATTTCGACCGACAAAGCGAAGGACAAAGACGCGGTGAAGGAAGCCCCCAAACCGGCCGAAGAAGCATCGGTCGAACATCGGCTTCAGGTCGTCACCATTATGATCGTGAAGGACAGCGATTCATCGGCTCCGTCCACGAACCCAGCCAAGAACAAGAAAAAGAAGTAATCTCGGCACGGATACTCGATGACCGAGTCGTTGCTGATTGTCGGGGCAAGCACACGGGCGGCGGCATTCTCGGCTCTGCGTGCTGGGTTGCTGCCGAGGTGCGTGGATCTGTTTGCCGATCTCGATCTGCAACGTCGCTGCACTGCCGCGCGCCTCGACGGTCCCTATCCCGAAGGCTTTCTCCGCTTCCTCGAGAGCGGCCAATCCGGTCCGTGGATGTACGCGGGCGGGTTGGAGAATTGGCCGACCGTGGTAGAGCGAGGAGCGCGGTATCGCACGCTCTGGGGTAATGATGCGTCTTCCCTCTCCCTCTCCCGCGATCCGGCATTTTTCACCCAAGTCTTGCATTCTAGGAACTTGCCCGCTCCGGCACTGTTTGCAAAACCTCCCCGCAATCGGCGCTGGCTTCACAAACCACGACGCGGAGCGAGCGGCGCGGGCATATACTTCGGCACCGCGGAGGAACCGTCGAACCGCGAGAACTACTTACAAGAGTTTATCGAGGGAGAATCTCTGGCATTGCTCTTTCTCGGCGACGGGCGGACGGCTCGGTTCCTGGGGATGACCCGACAGTTGGTCGGTACGTCTTGGTTGCACGCTTCGCCGTTTCACTACTGCGGGAGCATCGGCCCTCTCGACACCAGGGCGATCCGCTCTCCGTCGTTGGATGAACTCGGACACGCGCTCGCTGCAGAGTGTTCCCTTACCGGCATCTTCGGCATCGATGGCATTCTGCGCGACGATGTTTTTTTTTCCGTCGAGATCAACCCGCGCTACACCGCTTCGGTCGAAGTCCTCGAGTATGCGACGGGATCGACACTGCTTGCGGATCACGCTCACATCTATGCCTACAGCCGTTTACCCCCTTCCCCTCCCCCGTCGCCATCGCCGAGGCAACGAATCGTCGGCAAAGCGATATTGTTTGCGCGCGAGGATCTCATTTTTCCGCACGAGGGGCCGTGGAGAACGGAACTCGATGTACCCAAGCCGGTGCAAGCGATGCCGACCTTCGCCGACATTCCGTCCGCCGGCGAACGCATCGAGTCTGGTAAACCGATTTTGACCGTCTTCGCCTCCGCCAATTCGCCTTCCGCTTGTGAAGAGATGCTGCAACAAATCGCCGCCGAACTCGACCGTTGGCTTTACCGACGATAAAGCCCGAAATCCCGAACGTCGCCTCGGAGCTTTCATGCGGCGGTCTTTATTCTCGTGACCTCGTTGAAACCACAATCGAGCGACCGAATGATGTCCAAGCGATTCGCCAGCATGGCCCAGATCATTGGCAAGCATCGGGCGGGCGGCCCAAGCGGTTTGCCGGAATCGCATTCAGCACTCGCCACTCGTTCGGGAGTGGTGTAGCATAATAAGATAGAAGAACCGTTCGGCGTCCGAGGGGATGTGGGTGACACGCTTCGACCAGATCGAGCATGCGAGCCTGACGGATGTGGGTGTTCGGCGCAGTCACAATCAGGACAGCCACGCCATCCAGCTCGCTCGCGACGACGAACAATGGCAGCAACGCGGCCACCTGTTTCTCGTCGCCGACGGCATGGGTGCGCACGCAGTCGGCGAAAAAGCCAGCGAGCAAGCCGCCTCGCTCATCCCACACACCTACCACAAGTACGTTCAGCAAGGTCCACGGTCGGCGCTGCGGAAAGCGTTCGTCGAAGCCAATGCCAGCATTCACGCTTGCGGCAAGGCCAACCGCGAATTTGAAGGCATGGGCACCACGACCACCGCTCTGCTCATTCGTCCGGAGGGAGCCTGGATCGGCCACGTCGGAGACAGCCGAGCCTATCGCATTCGCAACGGACGCATCGAACAACTCAGTTACGATCATAGCTGGGTTTGGGAATACGCGCGCATTAAACGCATCGACCCCTCCGAAGTGCATGACATTCCCAGTAATGTGATTCATCGCTGCTTGGGTCCCGAACCGTTGGTTGAAGTAGACATTGAGGGGCCTCATCCCCTGCAAAACGGCGACATCTTCCTTCTGTGCAGCGACGGGCTAAGCGGGCCGGTCAAAGACTACGAGATGGGAGCCATTGCCAGCGTGTTGCCCCCAGCCGAGGCGTGTCGGCTGCTCATCGACCTGGCCAACATGCGCGGCGGGCCGGACAACATCACGGTCGTCGTCGTCCGTGTCGGCGGCGTTTCGCCCGAAGCCAACGGCGTCGCATCGGGGGTTCGTCCGCGACGCCGCATAACCTTACCTCGCTTACCGTGGTGGTCGTTCGCCTTAGTGGCTGGCATTCTCCTGGCCGTGTTTGCCATCCTTCTCGAATACCTCAGCTGGACGACGACGGCGGGCGTTGCCTTCACCTTCGCCCTCAACGCCATCGTGGCCGGATTGGCCGGCTTATTCGTACACATTCGCCGCGAACGACAAAAAGCGGCCCTTGAGGACGACGAAGAGCCAGCCGCGCCGCGCATTCATCGGCATTCCTCCTGCAAAGTCGAACCCGACCTGCTTGAAAATCTAGTTCGTGCCGTCAAGACCCTGCAACAATTCGAGTTGGACAAGCATTGGACGCCCGATTGGAAAAGCTACGAAGAGCATACCGTCGCAGCCGAAACGCTGGTCCAACAAGGCGATCTCCCCAATGCCTTCCGCGAGTATTGCCGCGCTCTCTTGCCCTTGACCCGAGCCTTAAACAAGCATCGCAACAAGGAAGAGGCCTTCCGCCCCTTCTGGGACGAGGCGACCTGACACTTCAGGAGACAACCCAATGGCACTGCACCCGCTGGCCGGCAAGCCCGCTCCCGCCTCACTATTGATCGACGTGGGCCGCCTCGAACGCGATTACTACGAACGTCGTCCGAACGCGGACGATCCGACGCATCTGGTGAGCTTTGGAACGAGCGGCCACCGGGGCACGCCGCTCGACGGCACGTTCACCGAATCCCACATTCTCGCTATCGCGCAGGCCATTTGCGAGTATCGTCAGAGCAAGGGTATCGACGGCCCGCTGTTCATGGGCAAAGACACCCACGCCGCCTCCGCTCCCGCGCAGCGTACCGCGTTGGAAGTGTTGGCCGCCAACGGTATCGAAACCGTGATTCAACGAGACGACGGCTTCACCCCTACGCCGGTCGTCTCCCACGCCATCCTCGTGTACAACAAGGGACGGCAGGACCATCTCGGCGACGGCATCGTCATCACGCCCTCGCACAATCCGCCGGAAGACGGAGGCTTCAAATATAATCCTCCCAACGGAGGCCCCGCCGATACGGACATCACCGATTGGGTGCAGAACCGCGCCAATGCCCTGCTCCGCGCCGGCAACAAGGAAGTGCGCCGTATCCCCTACGAATCCGCACTTCGAGCCGCCACGACCCACGCCGACGATTTCGTGCTGCCCTACGTCAAAGACCTCGCCAATGTCGTCGATATGGACGCCATCCGCGCCGCCGGACTGAAACTCGGCGTCGATCCCCTCGGCGGCGCGAGCGTCCACTATTGGGAGCCAATCAAGGATATTTACGGTCTCGATATAACCGTCGTCAATACTACGGTCGATCCGCGCTTCGCCTTTATGACGGTGGATCACGACGGCAAAATCCGCATGGATTGTTCTAGCCCTTATGCGATGGCAAAACTCGTTGGTTTGAAAGATCGCTACCGCGTCGCTTTCGGCAACGATCCCGACTCGGATCGCCACGGTATCGTGACGCCATCGGCGGGCTTGATGAATCCCAACCACTTCCTCGCCGTGGCCATTCGCTATCTACTGACGCATCGACCCCATTGGTCGGCGAGCGCGGCCGTGGGCAAGACTTTGGTGAGCAGCAGTTTGATCGACCGCGTTGTGAAGGATCTGGGCCGCACGCTCTGCGAAGTGCCGGTCGGTTTCAAATGGTTCGCCCCCGGTTTATTCGACGGGTCCATCTGTTTCGGCGGCGAAGAGAGCGCCGGCGCGAGCTTCCTGCGCCGCGACGGCACGGTCTGGACTACGGACAAAGACGGTCCCATTATGGATCTTCTTGCCGCCGAGATCACGGCGACGACCGGCAAAGATCCCGGCGAACACTATCGAGAATTGACCGCTCGCTTCGGTTCGCCGTGCTACACGCGCATCGACGCTCCGGCCACACCGGCGCAGAAGGCGGCGTTGAAAAAACTATCGCCGGAGATGGTGACGGCGACGACGTTGGCCGGCGAGCCGATCGTGGCTAAGCTGACGAAAGCGCCGGGCAACGGCGCGGCCATCGGCGGCTTAAAAGTAACGTCGGCGAGCGGCTGGTTCGCCGCGCGTCCCTCGGGCACTGAGAACATCTACAAAATCTACGCCGAGAGCTTCAAGGACGAAAAGCATCTGCAATCGATTGTCGCCGAGGCACAAGAGATCGTTACTCGTGCGTTATCGTGAGCAGCACAAAGGGGAGCCTCCGTCCGTCGGCAGCAGGAGCCGAGAACCGGTAAGATGTCTGATTTCCGCGATGTAGATCCGAGCGAGTTGCGGGTTCCACCATCTCGACGGCAGGGAGCAGACGCGGCCAAGCTGGCCCGGCAGATTGCTTTATTCGGTCGGTCAGCGGTCGGTATGCCGCCTCCGTGGGTGTACGAAGGTACGGATGGCGTGCTGACTCCCGGCACTCGAATTCGTGTGGAGGTAATCGGTAAGCTTCCCAAACCATTCGCCGGAGAGCCGAAGATCGGAGACCTACTGCCATGAGCGAGCTACAGTGCGAGGCATTGAAAGTGTTGGCCGAAATCTGGACCTTGGCACCGGAGGTACGGCTCGGTCAGTTGATGGCACACCTTGGATTTTTGGGTGAAGTTCACGTCGGCAAGAGCCTCGGCTATATCGACGATGATGAACTCATCGCCATCTTGTACCGCCATCGAACGGAGTTGAGATCTCGGTTGGCGTGTACAGGGAACCCGTCGATACCGCCGTGCGGAGACGCTAGCTCGGTTTCTGGGAGTTCCATATTGCAGGAGACGACTCCGGCGGTCGAACTTTAGTATTCGGCGAGAGCGTCGATTCCGACACCGCCACCGCGACAACGTGGGTGTCGCCTCGACGGTCGGCTTGGCGCAAGGGGAATAGCGGCGGAGAGTAAACCCGAATCGAGTGCGCTCCGACTTTTATTCGTCCAGTTCGCGAAGGCGGCGGTCGGCATCGAAGATGGGGAGCGGCAGCGACTCGGCCAGGTGAAGGGCAGTTGATTCGTCGAGATCGCGCCGGGCGGTGCCAGAGCCGCGAAAGACTGGGAGACCACGACGTAGGGCCAGAATCTCGCGCCGGGTTCGGCCTTTCGGCGCGTCCGGCCAACGACCGATGCGCTCGTGGAAATCGAAGAACATCGGCACGATTTCGCGGATGTAGCGCCAGTAGCCGGGATTGTCGGACTGAATGAAAAACAGACCGCCGGGGATGAGGGTGCGATGCACCGAGGCGAGAAATGACGGTGCGATCAAACGCAGGTGGACTTGGCTGGGATTGTAATACGGCTGCGGATGATAGCAGTGGATTTCGGCAACGCTATGAGGGGGTAAATAAACTTCGAGCAATCGCTGGGCATCGCAGACGGCGAAGCGGAGGTTGGTCGAGCCGCGTTGATTGCCGCGCCGCGTGGCATAGCGGATGACGACCGGCAACACGTCGCTGCCGAGGTGATCGCAGTCGGGACGCCAAACGGAACTGCCGAGGAGAAAGCGCCCATTGCCGCAGCCGAGATCGACAATCAGTGGCGCTGTACGGCCGAACAGAGCGGACACATCGAGCGGGCCTGTGGTGGGCAGTTTCTTGAGTGCGGTTTGCGTCCATTGGCTGGGATCGAGAATCTCACCGGCGAACGGAACGCCGAACTCGCGCTCGATATGCCGTCGTTTCTTGCTCTCTTCGGTCATGGCGTCCCTCGTGGGGTGGGGAGACTCAGGGTTCGATCGCAACGGCCAACGTCTAACGCTCGGACCCCAATGGCATCGACCGTTGTTGTATCGTCGGGTAATCGCGTTGACACTGCCCGATGCCCGTTGGAGCCTCCGCACATCCGCGCAGTTGGACCAGACGAGCCTCCCGGCCGTTTTGATGGTGACGCCGAAAACGAAAGACCGATCGCGCCCACGGGTTGCCGGCCCTCCTCTCCTCAATCTTCGCGGTGCGCGGCGCGAATGGCGAAACGTTCTTTGCTGCGGAAGGTCTCCACAACAAGTCCGCTGGAGTGGCTACGAATGGCGATAGCTCCGTAATGCTGGGTATCGAGGAGCCGCGCTCCGACTCGTTGATAGCGTTGTCGTACTTCGCGGGAAGGCGAGGGCCGTCCCTGACAAGAGACGACGACGCGAGGCCGCGCCCATTGTGCCAGTTCCGAGGTATTGGTGAGATGGCTGCCGTGATGCGGCGCTTGCAACACGTCCAAATGCTGTGGCGGCAACTCGCCGAGTACGCGCCGCAGCCCCTCGCCCTCAAGATCGCCGGTCAGCAGAAGCGAATGCCCCGCGTGCCGAATTAGCAGTACCAGACTGCGTGTATTTTCGTTGCCCGAAGGACCGCGAGCGGGAGGGTGCAAGACCTCAATCGACACGGTGCCGAGCGTGAGGCGATCCCCCGCCTTCACGCTCCGGAGGGGAATCCGCCGATCGCGGAGTGTTTTCAACACATTTGCCACGCCTAAAGTAGATTTATCTGCGAACGACGGCGAGTAAGTCACCTGCCCGATGGCGAAACGGTCGAACAGATCGACGATACCGTTGAAATGGTCGAGGTCGGCGTGCGAGAAGATTACTTCGTCGATGCGGCGAATGCCCCGATGCCATAGAAAGGGGGCGATGTGGCGGCGCGCCGTTTCTGGACCGGCGAGCGAGCCGGCATCGTAGAGAAGGGTGCGCCCATCCGGCGTCTCGACGACCGTGCATCCGCCGTGGCCCACGGAGAGAAAGGTGCAGCGCAGCTCGTCGGGATTCGTTCGGGCCGCCCCGGCGACGAGACCGACACACACCCAACCGATGCCGGTGACACCGAACCACCGCCAATGTCGGCGCAGCGGCTCTTGGGTGAGGATTGCGAGCAACGCCAGGTAAAACAAACCGAGCCACCAATCGCCGATCGTACCGATGTAGAAGTGACCGAAGGGCATCCCGTCCCCAAGATCGACGAGCCATTCGCCCACATCCAAGCTCGCACGGACGAGTCCCGAGGACAGCAGCGACAACGGCGGACACCATGCCCCCGTCAGCAGAAGCAGGAAACCCGCGAAGAGTGCCGCGGTGGTCAGTGCCACAAGGGGCGGCCCCAAGACCAGACCGATGGGCGACACAAGAGCATACCGCGAAGCCGCGAGGGGAGAAATTGCCAGCCAGATTATCAACGTAAGAGCGTAGCTCTCGAAAACGCGCCGTCCGAGGCGTCGAAGGATTCGCTGCCAAACGGGACGATTTCGATCGATTAACGTATTCAAGGGGTCCTCTGTGTCTTTGAAAAGATCGCGCGTGCCCCAGATCAAGACAGCGACCGAGAGAAAGGACAACAGGCATCCCGTAGTGAAAAGATCCGTCGGATTGACGAGGAGAACGGCAATCCACGACAGGGCGAAGAGATTGACCGGCAAAACGCGCGCGCGCAGAAGCAGCGCTCCGCACACGGCGCAGACCACCACCGCCGAGCGCAGCGCCGGCGGACGACCTCCCGTTAACAAGGCGTAGCCTAAAACGACCAGCGCTACCAACCACGCACCGTACCGTTGCCGCACGCCGAGTCTCGGCAGAAAGAACCAGAGAAATCCGGCCAGAATCACGAGATGCTGGCCAGAGATCGCCAAGACATGAACGATGCCGGTGCGGAGGTATTTATCCCACTCGGCGCGCGTCAGGATCGACTCTTCGCCCAGAAGGAGGGCCGTCGCCAATCCGTGCAAGCGTTCCGGTAACGCCTCGCAGAGAATCCGCCGTCCGCCCCCGCGAATCGCCGCCAGCCAGCCGTCGAAGGAACTGGTCCAGCCACGTTCGAGGCGGAGCGCGGCTTCCGGTGTCTTCCGCGCCTTCATCGCGGTGCGAATGCCTCGGTCGCGCAAATAGTCGGCGAAATCGAACTCGCCGGGATTGCCGGGCGGCGCGATGAGGGCTAACTGTCCGACGATCTCCACTTCATCGCCGCAGTGCAACTCCGGCCAATGCTCGACGCCGGAAACGCGCACTCGTCCCGATGCCGCGTGCCAGTCGTCGCCGCGACGAATCGCCCGCACTCGTAATACGGTCGTGGTTTCCCCCTTGCGCGGCATCGAACGCAATGAATTGTCCGGCGGAGCGCGACGGGAGACGGGTTCCTCATCCAGTGTACCCCGCAATTGCGCGAAGCTCGGTTCCTCGGTCGCGTAATGGGAAATGTCGTCGTTCGCCACCACCTCGCGTCGATAGTTGTGATACGCCGCTCCGAAAGCCACGGTTGCCAACGTCAGATAGACGAGCGGCAACCCTCGCGGCGCACCGACTCGAACACAAAACCAGGCGACGAGGCAGACTATCGCCGCGATCGAACTCCCCATCAACGGCAACGAAATGTATCGATCCAACAAAACTCCCGCCGTCAATGCCAACGCCGCCGGTACTAACGGCGCGAGCCAGACGCTGTGCGGCAAGCGCGAATCGAGAATCGGACGCTCGGCCGAGGAAGCGGGATCGCCGGAAGTCGAGACTGGATCGGACATAAGCGCTCGCACTCATCGGACGGAGACCGTACACTATCTCAGCGATTGTCGTCGATCCGCGATGGCATGGCAAGAAAAAAAAGACGAGTTGCAAGAAGGTCTGCAGGTCGAGCAGAGCCATTCGCTCAGGGCGGTTGGATGATTCAAGGCGTCTCGCCGAGTTTGGCGGCATCCTTGCCGCCGGCATTATTCACGAACAGAAAACGGACGAGACGTGTCCGAATCGATCTGTGTCAGCCCCCCGACCCGATTGCTCGCAACGATCCAGCGCGTCGGGCGGCGAGGGGCGGCACGACCATCCCCAATCGTTTCTGTATCGCCCACATTCCAATCGCTCCGATACAGAGCATAATCCAAGCGGGTGGTGCGGGAGCCGCAGGCCCCGCGCCGAGAGGTTGAATGCTCGCGTCGGTATTTCCATTCGAGTCCTGGAAAGTTTGCGTCGTCGTGCTGCCGTCGGGGTTGAAATTAATGTCGGCCACCGTCCCGTTGGAATCGGTGGTTAGCAGCGTGGTGACAAAGTCGTTTGCATACAACGTCACGGCAAAGGATCCGGCGCTGTCGAGCGAACCGGAAAAGGACACGTCAAAGCTGAAATAAGTGCCGTAGGTAACTGGTTGATAGACGTCATTTAGAGCACCAGTGTTGCTAATGGATAAAGTTCCAGGCAAGCTGCCCGAACCTCCTCCATCCGTACCGGCGGACGTGCCGTTCACGGAGGCTTCCAAGGTTGCATCGGTTGAGAAGTTCGTTACCGTAGCCGTCGCAGTCGGAGAACCAAGCCCGGGGGCAAACTGAATGTCAATAAAACCTTGTGTGCTTGAAGGCAGCGAGGATGTGTTTACGGTCACCAGGAAGTCGGCTTTGGCCGACGGAGCCAGGCCAAAGCCGACGGCGGTGGAAATCGAATAGAGAATCAATCGGAACAGTCTTTTGCATCGTTCGTTTCGCATCTTCATCTCTCCCGGATAGAAATACTACGTCTAGCTGGTAAGTATGTCGGAGAACAACAACGGAGTAAAGTTAATGAGACTCAGCGATGGATCGCTGAAGAAGAGCGATATTTTCAGCGATTTTCCTGGGGCCAATTGACTCAACAAGGATGAGGGGATATGAACGTAAGGCCCTTCGGTCGTCTTCGTAATCGTCAACGTGTAAGTCGTGGTGCCGACGACGATGGTTGCCTTGCTTAGCGTAACCCCGGCGGTGAGGTTTTCGATGAGCAGGTCGAGAGACCCCTGGATGGCGCTGCCGCTGGTATTGGTGATGGTGAGCGTGCCGCCGAATAGTTTGGTGCCGCGATTGTAGAGGAAACCGGTACTGCTCACGCTAACCTGGCTCGTAACGTTATTGGCCGGGTTGAGCGTGACCGTTGCCTCGGCCGCAGTGACGCCGTTCTGGGATAGCACCACCGTCGCCGTGTACGGCTGCGTCGCCGCATACGTATGGTCGCCGAAGACTTGAATCTGATCGCCGGAGATCTTGATCGTCACCGGCGAACTGCTGAAAGCCGAATCGTCGGCGGATTGATCGCCCCAGTTGACGAAGGCGGAGTAATCTTTAGACGATGTCGCGGTCGTCGGTTGCGTGAATTGGGCCAGAAGGATAGAGACACCCTGCAGGTCGGAAATGGTCTTGGCCGCCGGAGGCGCGATAATCTCGGCCGGTGGCAGAGCGACCACCGGAGTCGCGTTAAACTGGTTGGGGGACGTGCTTACGGGCGTCGTACCGGGAAACGGGCTGGCAACTCCGGTAAACCCAGACGTTCCGTCCGCGCCGTTATTCCCAAAATTGCCGGATGGATTGCCCGCACCTGCAATTCCTCCGCTGCCTGCATACCCTTTACTTCCCTCGGTGCCACCGGGACCGGCACCAAGACCTTGGCCGCTCGTCACGGTGTTGCTGACGATGGAGGAATCGGTACTCAGGGTGACGGTTCCGGAAGCGAGGTATAGCCCTCCTCCCGTGGCTAGGCCGCCGTTGCCGCCATTACCTCCACTGCCTCCATTCCCGCCGTTGCCGCCATTCCCGCCGTTGCCACCGGTTCCACCCTTTCCGCTTGGGCCTTGAGGGCCGAAACCTGTTCCGGAGTGGTTGTCGTTGGTGCTGAACCATGAACCGTGACCTCCGGCACCACCCGAACCACCGGCTCCTCCAAGTCCTCCGCGCCCGCCGCCGCCGCCGCCGCCGCCCTTTCCTCCCACTACTCCCCCGCCGCCCCAACCTCCCGAAGCGGCATTCGATGAGATGGTCGAAGAGGTCAATCCCAAAGAACCTCCCGTTTGATAGATGCCGGCACCCAAGGCATTTCCCCCGTTGCCGCCGTTGCCGCCGTTGCCGCCGTTGCCGCCGTTGCCGCCATTGCCGCCCGAACCGCCCTTTCCACCATTTCCACCGACACCTCCCTGAAGCTCGGCAAAGTGTCCTTTGTCGTCACCATCCGTATCGCCATCATTAAAGGGAGCTGTCCCAGCGGCTACGCCTTTCGCACCCGCGCTTCCCGTTCCCCCCACACCTCCGGAACCACCCGCGCCGCCTTTCCCTCCGACGCCACCCCATCCCCCGGAACCCCCGACCGCCCGGTTGCTCTTCACATTCGTCTGAAAGAGAGTAACGGTAGCTTTATTCTGGTATATTCCACCGCCTGTGGCGTTGCCTCCATTGCCTCCATTGCCTCCGTTGCCTCCATTCCCTCCATTCCCTCCGTTAAATCCCACGCCGTTGACTACCTTGAGTTCGGACTTGCCCTTGCCTCCGTTGCCCCCATTCCCTCCAGACATTCCACTGGCTCCGTTACCCCCTATCGCACTGTTTCCAGACACAGTGGCGGTGGCGATCAGCATTTGCCCGCCACTGATATAGATGCCGCCTCCCGCCGCATTCCCTCCGTTACCCGAAGGATTGGCTTTATGACCGTTGCCGCCGTTTCCACCGTCGCCGCCCAACTTTGCCCCCGACGACCCATTCTTGACCGTGCCCAAGGAGGTGTACCCGCCGCGCCCTCCCCTTCCTGCCCATGCGTAATTGTTCTGAATCGTCGCGCCTTCGATAACGACCTTCGCTTGGTTAAGATAGAGTCCACCGCCCTGCGCTTTGCCTCCCGTTCCTCCTTTGATAGTTCCGGTGGCGGAAGCGAATCCCGAAGCGCCGGCCCCTCCAGAGGCAGAGTTGGATTCAATTTTGCCGTTTAGCAAAATGAGCTGTCCACCGGACATAGCGACGCCGCCTCCTTGAGCAGGGCTTCCCGCAGGAACGCTCGAAGCGCTCACGGATGGCTTGGTTCCGCCGCTTGCGTAGTTGTTCGAGACAATGCTGTTGGATAGGGTTATCGTACCTTTGCTCGAATAGATTCCACCACCCGCCGCCGCTCCAAACGGGTTATTCGCGGCATTATCCACGACCGTAGCGGACCTTAATGTCAAATTGCCGCCACTATTAAAGATCGCTCCTCCCTCGACCGTACCGGCAAACGAGGATGACTGATTCCCAAGCTCGAATCCTTCGATTTTCACATTCTGCATCGTTAGATTGGCCGTTGGGGCCAAATCCAACAGACGGGCGTTCCGCGCGCCGACGAACACGGGATCGAGTACCGCGCCGTTGCCGTTAATGGTCAGATTGCTCGACGTAATAACCGGAAGCGCGTTGCCGCCATCGGAAGTTCCGTTGGTAAAATTGTTTATCGACGAGAATACATACAGCCCCTTGGAGGCCAACACGATGGTATCGGCTTTTCCGTCGCTGTTGGCCGTGTTAACGGCGCTAATCAACCCCGCAACGTCGCCATTGGCGATGTTGAAAACCGTGGGCACGGTGCGGTCTTCCAATCGCTCCAACTGGAGCGGAACCGAGCGCCGTCGCTTGGCCGCGCGCTTCGCTCCGCGAGATGATCCATCGCTTGCTCCGAACCAACGCTGCCGCAGAGACTTCAACCACGTCATTGGGGAGAACTCCTGGAGGGAACTCGGGTCGCTCACGAAAATATCAAGGGTGCAAAACACACAAAACCTGTCCGCGATGAATCTTGTGGACTACCCCGGTTTTCGACGCTATGATATTCGTGCCGAGCGCCGAGAAAGCTCCCACAAGAGGAAAGCCGTCGCCTTTCGATAAAATCTGTTTATTCGCGCCCTCTGCTCTAACTTTCCTCATTTCTCGCCGCGAAATCAATTAGCCCAAACAGGTCAGTGTACTAATGTTCCCAATCGGACGGAGAGGAGATTGTTCCGAGGTGGGAGAAAGGGTGATGCAATGGGGCGTTCGGGGACGTTGCGATTGCGGGACGTACGGGCCGTCTTTCGGCTCGTTGGCGAAGCGCGCGAGCTGGGCGACGACTCGCAGCCCTGGAAGGAGCATGTGGCCGTTCAACTGCCCCGCCTCATCGGTGGGCGAGTCGGAATCAGTGTGGAGGGGATCGTTCCGCCGAGCGGCGCGTTCACCCACATCGGTTCGGTCGACCGCGGCATGGAAGAGAACGAGCGCCAGCTCTACGACCGCTACCAGAGTTCCTCCACTCACTTGGGCGACCCCGCGATTCCTCCCTTTATTCGAGCGATCAAAAGCAAGGCGTTCTTTAGTTACGTCCGCCGACAGCGGGTGGAAGATGCGGCATGGTACGGATCTCCGCACGTCAACGAGATTCGGCGCGTCGCTCGATTAGACGATATGATTTGCAGCACCGCCCGGATCGCGTTCCCAGCTTCGGGGTTCCACGTTCACGTCCTGGCCTTACATCGCAACTGGGGCGAGCAACCATTTGAGCCGAGGCACCTTCGTTTGGTCGAACTGTTTCACGACGAGCTGAGGCGCTTTTGGCGGAGAGATCCAGCTGCGAGCGAGCAAAGTGTGTTCGGAGGTCTAGCGCCCCGCCTGCGACAAACGCTCGCCGCATTGCTAACCGGAGCCAGCGAAAAGGAGGTGGCACGGAATCTGGGCCTGAGCCGCAACACCGTCCATCACTATGTGACCGACCTTTACCGCCATTTCCAGGTTTCCAGTCGAGGCGAACTCTTCGCCCGCTGTCGTGTCCTCGCTCGTCCCGCCGCTTTCCGTCCTCGACTGCTGTTGGATTCGCATTACGGTCTGGTGTAACGAGCCTCTGAGCTTAGCCCGATGGGTCGCCGAAACTGCCCGTAATCTACTTGAGCGATCCCTTTTGATCGAAGCGCTCAGGCCGACGGCGGAGTGGGTGCCAGCCGATCGAAGAACGAACCGAGAAATGGCTCGTAGTGTTTCCAGCGCGCCACAGAGCGGGAATAGAGCGGCTGCCGCACCTGTGTGACGCTGGCGGTTCGTACGGGCCGTTGCACTTCGTGAAAAGCTAAGCAAGCCGGTTCCCAGTCCAGGCCGCACCAAGCGAGCATGCGCCGAGCCACACCCTCCAGGTCGGCCACCTGCTCCTCGTAATCGACTTCCAAGACTGGCACGGGTAATACACGACGCCAATGATCCATAATGCGCAGATGCTCCTCGAAGCGGCTGCGGATGTGATCGAGATCGTTGGCCCAGCGGATGTGGCGGAAATGTGTCATCCAACACGACACGGCCACGTCGCGGAGATCGCGGCGGCAGTAAATGAACTTGGCCTTGGGGAACAGAAGAGAGAGCAGGCCCAGATACATATAATTATCGGGCATTTTATCGACGATGCGCGCGGCCGCGGCATCTAGCGAGCGCAATCGTTCCAGGTGTACTCGCCCCAGGCGATGCAAATCGCTTGCACTCAGCTGGACCGATTTCTGCAAAGCATCCTCCTCGGTGGCGGAGTTTTCGTCGATTGCCAAAAACGATTTTCGGGCAAAAGTCAGTTCTCCCGCGCCGAATACCTGCGAGTGGCGAGCCAAGATCTGCTCCGTGAGCGTTGTGCCGGATCGAGGGAGACCGACGATGAACAGAGGAACTTCGGTATCGAATCCAGCGCCGTAAAGTCGGGAGAACAATTCGGGTGAGAAGGCGGATATTAATCCGTCGATGAAGCGATGATGGTTGTCGGGATCGTAAGCCTGGTTCGCCTTTTGTTGCCACTGCGATTTGAGCGCGTTGCCGAGTTGGAGTTGCTCGGCCGCCTCTCGATAGTTCTTGCGCGCGTCGCACACCTGAGCGAGGCCGAAATGCAAGTGCATGCGTTGGTGATCGGTCAGGTTGGGATCGGCCAACAATTGACGCAGTGCCGACTCGTCCTCGGCAGTCATTTTTCCGCGGAGAAGTACCGCGAGTTGGGCGTGGGCCGCGACGCTTTCGGGCCGTCTCTGGATCACGTCGCGGTATATTTTCTCGGCTGAAGCGAACTCGCCCAGTTCGACGAGGAGCGATGCATAATTGCTTTGCGCGATGGGAAAGTCCGAGCGGAGGCGCAGAGCGGATTCGAAATACTCTCGCGCTGGCGCATACGCGCCTTGCTCGTGCCGCACCCATCCCAGTCCGTTATAGGCTTCGGCGAACTCCGGATCGAGCCGCAACGCTTGCTGATATTCCTCGGCGGCTCCGTCGTATTCCTCTTGTTCTTCAAAAGCGCTGCCCAGGAAACAGTGTAGCCGGGCGGAGTTTGGATCGAGCTCCAGGGCTTGGCGATACCAGGTGACGGCCTCTTCCAAACTGCCGTCTTCCTGCAAGACTTGGCCCATGTTTCCGTAGGTCAGCGCCAAATCGGGGGTCAATCGCAAGGCCTCGGCATAACTGGCGCGCGCTTCAACCAACTGCCCTTTTCGACGCAAAACATTGCCCAGATTGTTGTGCGCCTCGGCAGTGTTGGGCTGCAAGCGCACGGCTTCGCGGCAGTGCAGCAAGGCAGCCTCCAAGTCGTTTCTTTCCAGAAGTAGCTGCCCCAGATTGCTGTGCGCCTCGCCCAAGTCGGGATGCTGCTGCAAGGCTAGACGAAACAAAGCGATGGCTCGGTCTTCGTCGCCGCCCAGACGAAAGGCGTTGCCGAGATTGTTGTGCGCCAGTGCGAAATGGGGGTTCAGGCGAACGGCCGATTCAAACTGCGCGCGCGCCTCTTCGATCTTGTTCTGTTGCAGGTAGATTAAACCGAGATTGTTCGCCGCTTCGGCGCAGGCGGGCTGGAGACGCAGAGCCGTCCGACAACAGCCGATGGCTCGATCCAGTTGTCCCAAAGCTCGATACGCCTCGGCCAGGTTAGCGTGGAAGACGGCGACGCTCGGCCTCACGGCAATGGCTCGACCGATCAAATCCACTGCACGCGCGGAATCGCCTTCTTGATGCGAAACGACGCCCAATAAATGCAGGGCGTCTGGGTGCATTGGTTCGTCGGCAAGTATCCGCCGATAGATCTCCGCCGCTTCCGGCAATCGTCCGATCTGATGCAACGATAGGGCGGTATTCAGATCGTCTCCTCGTTGAGGCGTCATAACAGGCTCCGATTTATACTCTTCCCTCCGTGAGTTATAGGAGGCGTTCAAGAACCCGTCTCGCACCGCCGCGCGCAGCCATGCGCTGCTCCGGTGCCACGACTTCGCGCCCGGTGACGGCAACCGCCCGACGAACGCCCTTGCCGGCGATACCCCAGCGCGGTCAGGTCCAATGATATTCGGTTAGCCGCGACGCGCAGCGGGTGTCTATCCGGCGAACCGCGTGGGGGTGGGCGAGGAGTCACGCGGACGGGAAGTGACGCGAGACTCCTTCGTAAGGGAAGATGGACGAAACGAGGCGATCATTTAAGATGGTCGCCGACCCGGGCCGAGGAGGGAATTGTCGCCTCGGCTAGCGAGCTTGGCCGTGAGTTCGGCAATAGTCATGCGTATTAGACGCATGACGGACCCGAAATGTTCCAAGAAAAGAAAAAAAAGGAGAGACGACTTTCGCCGTCTCTCCTGTCGTCGCCTCAACCGCTGGCCGAGCGGTGATAACGCTGCGACCGCCGCGCGTTGGGCCAATCGATCCCATC
>JAKBCS010000263.1 GCA_021807595.1 Planctomycetota bacterium
GGTGGCGACCGAACCGTATCGAGGAGTGCAAGCGATGAACACAACCTGGTTTGAACAGGGCATCGAAAAAGGCATCGAAAAAGGCATCGAGAAAGGCATCGAAAAAGGCATCGAGAAAGGCATCGAGAAAGGCATCGAGAAAGGCATCGAGAAAGGCCGCCGCGAGTTGCTTCTTGAGCAGTTGGAGGAGCAATTTGGCCCGCTTTCTGAGGCGGTGCTTGCGCGGTTGCAGCAATTGCCGGCGGAACAACTTTCAAGACTGGGCCGCGCGTTGTTGCGTGCGCGGTCTTTGCGCGAACTGGGATTGGAAGACTGATTCTCGCACAATCTCGAGAGATCGTTCAAATCCGAGCGAGGATCTGCCGGATAGCCCAATCCGCTGCCTCGTGAATCGAGGGTTCCGGATCACCGAGCGCGCGACGCAGCGAAGGCAGAGCGCTGGCGTCGCCGATGTTGCCCAGCACCAAAGCCGCATTGCGCAATAAGCCACTCCTTTTTGTCCTCATAAGAGCCGTGCCGCGAAAGCGACGGCGAAACTCCTCTTCGCTCAGACTCAATAGTTCGGACGCATCGAGCTGCATACAACCTTGCAGCTCCGGCTCCGTACTCCCCGGCGCTTTGCGATTCCACGGGCAAACGTCCTGGCAAACATCGCAGCCGAAAAGCCAATCGCCAAGACCCGAACGCAAGTCGAGCGAAACCTCGCCGCGTTGCTCGATCGTCAGATAGCTGATGCAACGGCGAGCATCGAGCGTTCCTGGTGCGACAAAGGCCTGCGTGGGGCAGGCATCGAGACACGACGTACAAGTGCCGCAATGGGCCGAAGCGTGCGGCGGATCGCAAGTTAATTCCAGGTCCGTTAGCAAAGCACCGATAAAGAAGTAGCTGCCCAGACCTTTATTCAACAGCATGGTATTCTTGCCGACCCAGCCCAATCCCGCGCGGCGAGCAAAGTCGCGCTCAAGCAGGGGAGCGGTATCGACGACGGCTCGGCCTTTACACGCAGGATGTTCCTGGCGCAACCAATCGAGAAGAGTGTGTAGACGAGTGCGCAGGACATCGTGATAATCGCGACCGCGGGCGTAGCACGAGATCCGTCCCATCGCCGAGCCGGACGACGGCGACGATTGGGTCGGTGCCTCCTCGGGGCGATAATTCATAGCCACCATGATGATGCTGTGGACTTCGGGTAGGATCGAGGAGGGATGGCGACGCGCCTCGGCGTGGCGGAGCAGGTAATCCATCGTACCGGCGTAACCCCTGGCGAGCCATTCTCTCAGGCGATCGAAACCGTCTGCCTCAGTCGCCGGAGCGATGCCGATCAAGTCGAAGCCGATATGACGCGCCTGCTGCTTCAGTCGCTCTTCCAAAGTTTCCATGCGTTCACTTTACCTCAATCCCCGGAGCGAACGAGCGCAGGCATGCCGATTGCCGCGTGACGGGCTTGGCCATATCAAATAACTACGATGGAGCGTCGAATCGAATAGGCTGGGTTCGGCTACCGTCGATGTCTTCTGGATAAGCACGCCGAATTGTTCGGCGTCGTTGGCTTGAAACGAAATCTTGAGGGAATGACGCATGCGTACGGTGAAGTATTTCATGATGGCGGTGTTGACGATGGGCCTCGTCTCCGGCCTGGGTATGTTCCGGGCCGCCGACGATTCCAAGCCGAAGTACACCATCGAAGACGTCATGAAGAAGGGTATGAAGGGCAAGACGAGTTTGTGCGCCAAGGTGGTCAGCGGCAAGGCGAGCAAGAAGGACCAAGAACAATTGCTGTCCATGTTTGAATCGCTGTGCAAGAGCAAGCCGCCCAAGGGCGACGAAGGCGATTGGAAAAAACGAACCGAGGCACTGGTCTCGGCGACGAAGGAAGTCATCAACGGTAATGCGGCAGGAGGGAAAGCCCTCCAGAAGGCAGCCAACTGCAAGGCGTGTCACCAAGTTCATAAAGAAGATTGATTTCTTTGTCGTCTTTTTGCAATCGAATGTTGGTTGGCTGCGAGTGGCGGTGAAGCGCGCTGCTTCCACGCTTTGCCGCGACTCGCGGCTAACCGACGGTCGATTTCCGCTACGGATGGAGTGCAGCCATGTTCGATGGTGCCTCCGTGGTCCAGGCGCTTCAGGACTGCGGAGTTACGCATGTTGTCTGGATTCCCGATAGCGATATCGGGCGATGGGAAACGGAGTTGCGCGCGGCTCCTCACATGCAACTCCTCCGGGTCTGCCGTGAGGGCGAGGCCATTGCGCTGGCCGCCGGACTGAAACTCGGCGGCAAAAGCCCCGTCGTTCTGATTCAATGCACCGGCCTGTTCGAGGCCGGCGATACCTTGCGCAACATTCTCCACGATTTGCACGTCCCGCTATTCCTCCTCATCGGCGTTCGCAGTTATCGTGCCCATCAACGAGGCGAATCGACCGATAGCTGCCCCGTATTCACCGAGCCGATTGTCCGCGCCTGGCAGATACCCTACGTTCTGCTCGACGAGCGCCACGCCCCCGCCGACATAACGGCGGCTTATCGTCGGGCGAACGCGAAAGACGAATCGTTCGCCGTCCTTCTTGCCGAGTGAGTTCGCCATGATGACGCTCCGCGAAGCTCTGGAAGTTGTAGCCTTGCATCGCGGGCAACGTATTGTCGTCGCCACGATGAGTTCGGCGGGCGAGTGGCCAAAATGGTCGGACACACCGCTCGATTTTATCTATATCCCCTCTGCAATGGGGCAGGCTCCGTCGCTGGGCTTGGGATTGGCTCTCGCGCAACCGGAGCGAGGCGTCTTGGTCCTGAATGGCGACGGTTGCACGCTCATGAATCTCGGCTGTCTGGTGACTTTGGCCCATCATCCGGCCAACGTTTTTCTGCTTATCGTCGAGAACGGTTTGTACGAAGTCACGGGCGGTCAACCCACAGCCGGCGCGGGCCGCGTCGATTTTGCGGAGCTGTCTCGGGCTGCTGGTATTGGGCGCGTCTACCGTTTCGACCGAGCCGACGCCTGGCGAGACGGCGCGGCGGAAGCGCTGTCGGGTCCGGGGCCGGTCGTCGTTTGTCTCAATGTCGAAGGCCGGGTCGGCCAAAAGACACCGAAAGCACCACGCCCCATGAGCGAACAGATCGCACGCTTGCGTAACGGACTCGGCTTCTCTCCCTCTTGACCTGCGGTTTCGTTTCACCTCCGTCCGCGAAACCCTCTCCGCGTTCTCTTTCCGTTCTCATTTTCTCATCGTTGACCCACTTCTTTTTCATTCTCGGTTAATCACTTTATCATACATAAGAATCTAAAATGCCTGGAGAATGGCGACACGTTCCCGTGTCGCATCCCATTGTGGAAAGGATTCGTCCTAGTTCGTCCAGGACACTTTCGGCGGAGGAATGGTGGGAACGCTTCTCCATTTCGATATACCCCTTCTCGTCCTCGGTGCCATGGCATTGTTTCTCGGAAGCCGACATCGCTTTCGTCGTCATTCCAGTTCGCAAACGCTCAAGCGGCGCGCTTCGTGGGTCAGTATTTACCTTGTGCTTTCGGGGAGTGCGTGTCTGATCGGTGTCGCAATCGATATCGGCCTCGCCGAAAGGGAACGGCGACAGAAGGTCGCACTCGATGAGATGCTTCGCGCGA
>JAKBCS010000264.1 GCA_021807595.1 Planctomycetota bacterium
CAAGGCGATGGGATTCAATTTATCCGGAACAACGCACACCGATCCAATGTTGCGTTTTTTATCGACCCGCCTTACACAGTCGCCGGACGTCGCCTTTATTTACATTCGGAAATCGATCATGAGGAACTATTCGAGGTTATGACCCAGGTGAAGGGTGATTTTCTTATGACATACGACAACGTGGAACCCGTTAGGAAAATGGCGGCGAAATTCAATTTTGAGACTCAAGAAGTGCCCATGAAAAACACTCACCATGCAGTCGGGAGCGAATTACTCATCGGGCACAATCTCATTTGGCCCCGCGCCCAAATTTTGCGACCGTCCGAGTATCCGCTCTTCAAAGACTTGCCGAGTGACGGGCCGGCCGGCAATCAATCCTGATACGGCGGCTTCGAGTTCCGTGAAGTATACCTCACCGCGCGCCACCCGCACCGCGCTGCCCTCTTGTTGGAAACGGACAACAAACCAAGCCACATCAGCGTTCGAGATGTCGGCGACCGTGCGCATTCGTCCCATGTTCCGAATGAAATCTTCGTCGACCACAACGGCCATTTTTTTGCCCCACCGACGCAAGGTCGGTACTTTGATCTGCAGTTGGGGCATAAGCCGTTTTGGGCCGCTGCTACGGTAGTCGGGACGACGACGACCGGCGGGATACGGAATCGAGTCATCGCGATGTTGGCGAATGGCTCGAAAGTCGTGGTCCATTTTGTCTCCGGAGAAATAGACCGCTTGAATTTCGACGGGACACCACTGAGGCGGCTTCGTGTCGGGAACAATCAATACGTTATCGATCCGGCCCACGCCTTCGCCGTCGCGCTTTTCAACGTGTTCGTCCTCTCCCATCATCGGCACGCGCTCCAGAAACGGTACCTGTCCGACGGCGACGACGACGGCAGTGCCAAGAATTACTTCGCCGATTCGGCTTGGGCATGTTGCCCTCAGAGTTGGAGCGGATGAGTCTATTTGCACGCCCTTGTCGGTCTGTTCGTACGATCGCAAAGAGCAGACTCCTCCCGTCTTCCAGCAAACGCGAGTTTGCTCGGCACTCGAGAGGAAAGGGCAATTAGGTATTTCGGGATTTTCCGCCTGCCGTAACTCCACGAAGCGAAGACGTTCTTCGGGTGTAAGGTGTACAAACGATCTGCCGTATCATTCACCGATACCGAAGCGGTGTTGTGGTGTGCGCTTTCGCGCCATGTTCGCCCTTTCAATTCCCGAACCCATCGACGCTATCTTACGCCAGAGGACGCGCGCTGTCCGCAACGATAGATTATGATTTAGAAAGGGAATTTTTATGCGTACACGACGGCTATCGTTGATGCTTCTCGCTTCCTGGTGGTTGGGCGCGTGTGCCGTGGCCGCGGAGGAGAACGCGCTGCGGTGGCGGAGCGATTGGGAGGAGGCGCGCAAGGAGGCGCGGTCAAGCGGCAAGCCGTTGTTCGTCGTCTTTCGCTGTCCACACTGACCGGACTGCAATCGTTTCGACGGGCAGGTTGCTCGTCTCGATCCCATTATCGCCGATGCGGCTAAGCAATTCGTCCTCGTCCGTCTTACGCGCATGCGCGGCGTCGATCTCGATCTGTTCGATTTCGATTACGATCTCACCTGGATGGGGTTTTTCCTCGACGCGAACGGTACGATTCATGGCCGCTATGGGGGGCGCGACGCGGAATCCGCCGAGAGCCGAGTATCCCTGAAAGGATTGCGTTACGCTTTGGAAGCGGCCTTGGAGCGCCATCGCCAAGCGCGCCGCCGTCGCGCCCAGTCTGTCGAAGGCGAAGAGAAGGAAAAACAACCTCGCACCGTGGAACAGTATCCCGCGGTTCGGCGATTGCCGGAGCGAGCCTGCATTCACTGCCATCAGGTGTACGACCTGCGCCGCGCGAGTCTGCAAGCGAAGGGCAAATGGCGGCTCGACCAGCTATGGGTTTATCCTCTGCCGGAAAACATCGGGCTAACGCTCGAACGCGACCGAGGCGATTTCGTGTCGCGCGTCGCTGCCGATTCGGCTGCTTACCGCATCGGAATACGAGCCGGCGATCGACTGCGAGACGTTCGTGGCGAATCCATAGCCTCATTTGCCGATCTTCAATATGTCTTACATCGCGCTCCCGCCAAGGGGACGCTGACGCTGACCTGGCTGCACGGCGACAAGACTCGCAAGGAGGAGTTGACGTTGGCCGAGGGTTGGAAGAAGACCGATCTTTCGTGGCGCTGGTCGCTGCGCGGCGTCGATCCGCCGCCGTGGGTCCGCGGCGACGATTTGACCGACACCGAGAAGAAAATGCTGGGGCTGGAGCCGAGGCGGTTGGCCTTCCGCCAAGGTCCATTCGTCTCCGAACCGGCCCGGCAAGCCGGCATTCGACAAAACGACATCGTTGTCGGCGTGGACGGCAAGAAGCTGGAACTGAGCGAACGTCAATTCGGCGCGTACATTCGTCTGAATTATCGTGTCGGCGACCGCGTGACTTACAACATCCTGCGCGAAGGCAAACAGGTGGATATTCCCTTGCTCTTGCGAGACCGATCCGCGCCCTGAGGGGCCGATTATAACGCGCGCTTGCGAGGCGCGGCAAATCAAAGGCCTTGCCCTATACTGGTTCGTTCCTCGTTGTTCACCTACAATGGTCCTCATGGAACGTCTCAACAAATACTTGGCGCACGCCGGAGTTGGCTCACGGCGTCACTGCGAAGAATTGATTGTACGCGGGCGTGTCGCCGTCAATGGCCACCCCGTCCGCGAATTGGGTACTAAGGTGGAACCCACCGATACCGTGTGCGTCGATGGGCAGCCGCTCCGCGGCGAGAAGCTCGTCTATTGGCTTCTCAATAAGCCGCGCGGTTACCTCTGCACGAACTTCGACCCCGCCGGTCGTCCGCGTGCCATCGACCTCTTGCCGCACGTCAGTCAGCGCGTCTATCCCGTGGGCAGACTCGACGAGGACAGTGAGGGATTGGTATTGCTGACCAACGATGGAGAACTGGCCAATCGACTGACGCATCCCCGCTTCGGCGTGGAGAAAACGTATCGCGTGCAGGTAGCCGGTCATCCTAGGCGCGAAGATATGGAGCAACTCCTCAAGGGGGTGTGGCTCAGCGACGGCCACGTCCGTGCGCGCCGCGTCCGCCGACTGAAATCACAAGGGGAAAGCACTTGGCTCGAAATCGTTCTCAATGAAGGCAAGAATCGCGAAATCCGCCGAATGCTGGCCCGATTGAATCATAAGGTTCTCGTGCTGCGCCGCATCTCCATCGGCCCCGTCCAACTCGATAAACTACGGCGCGGCAAAGCACGTCGCCTCAAACTCGAGGAACTCGAATGGCTGCGCCTTGCGGCGAAGCGAGAGCCAAAACTATCGGGCGATGCGCGGGCGAACCGGGAGCATGAACTGTCGGATGATGCGCCCGCGAACCGGGAGCATGAACTGCCGGGTGATGCGCGGGCGAACCGGGAGCATGAACTGTCGGGTGATGCGCGGGCGAACCGGGAGCGTAAGCTGCCGGGTGATGCGCGGGCGAACCGGGAGCATGAACTGTCGGGCGATGCGCGGGCGAACCGGGAGCGTAAGCTGTCGGGCGATGAGCGGGCGAACCGGGAGCGTAGATCG
>JAKBCS010000265.1 GCA_021807595.1 Planctomycetota bacterium
GGTGTGCAAGGGCATCTTCGAGGTGTCTAACGCCTGCGAAATCCCCAACGCCGTCCGATCGGCGTTTCGCCTGGCCATGTGCGGTGAACCGGGGCCGACGGCCGTGGTCGTGCCGTATACGCTGCTCATCGACTCTTGCAAATTCGATTCGTTGCCATTGGCTCCCTGCGACGTGCCGTTCGATGAAAGCGCGTTTCTGTGCGCCCTGGGATTGCTGCGGCGGCGCGGCTGCAAGGTCGGCATCTACGCCGGTATGGGCTGCATGGATTATGGTCCGCTGCTCGTAAAAACGGCCGAGGTGTTGCAGGCACCGGTGGCCACCAGCGTGTCCGGCAAGGGCGTTATCAGCGAATGCCATCCGTTGGCCGTCGGCTGGGGCTATGGACCGCAAGGAACGCTGACTGCCGAGAACGCCTTCAAAAAAGTGGACATCGTTCTCGCCATCGGCGTGCGCTACAGCGAGGTCTCGACGGCCTTCTACTCCATCCCGCAATCGCCGCACATCATTCATGTGGACATCAACCCGGACAACATTGGCCGCATCCTCAAAACCGAGGTGTGCGTCAACGCTGACGCCGGCGTGTTCTTGACGCAACTACTGGAACACGCCGACGAAATCCGCCGGCCCGCGGACAACGATCTCGTCGCCAATATCCGCAAATGGAAGTGCGAGGATGCCCGCGAACACGCCAAGTGCTACGCGCGCTGCGGCGTCGATCCGATGGCCTTCATCATCGCTTTGCGCAAGGCCACCGTGGAGAACGCCTTGGTGTTTGTGGATGTAACCTGCGCCGAACATTGGGCCGCCGAGGCGTTCACGGTGTGCCAACCGCGCACCTATTTCAATCCGACCGACAATCAGGCGATGGGTTGGTCGATCCCGGCGGCGCTCGGTGCCCAGCGCGTCCACCTCGACCGTCAGGTGGTGACCATCACCGGCGACGGTTGTTCTCTGATGACGGCGATGGAGTTGTCCACCGCGGCGCGCGAAGGGCTGCCGGTGAAGTTCTTCATCCTCGACGACCACGCGTATCACTACATGCAGGCGTTGCAGTTAAAGGCGTATCGCCGAACCACGGCCACCATGTTGGCCCACCTGGACTACGCCGCGCTGGCTCAAGCGATGGGCCTGAAATACATCCAAATCGACGCCCCAGGCGATTTATGCGGCAGTATCGAGGCGGCCCTATCTCATCCCGGCCCGGTACTGACGCGCGTCGTCACCGACTACGGCAAACGTCCCGTCCGCTGGCTCGACGCCACGCGCAAACGCTACACCAAGGAATTATCCAGCGAGCAAAAAAGACGCTTCGCCCTGCGCCTCGGTTCGCGAGCGCTGAATCATCATCCGAATAATGATTGAGAACCGATGACGACCAAGCGAGGTCGGATCGGTGCGGAGGAACTCTTTCGATGCCGCTCGCTGTCGATGACAAAGAAGATTCGTGGAGGGTATAGTATTGGATAGGTTCTTTGAACGCTCCTAATAGCCTGGAAACGCCGATGCTTGAGCGCATTCACGTCGAGAATTATAAGTGCTTGCAAGATGTCACGGTCGATCTTGGCGACTTCACCATCTTGATCGGTCCCAACGATAGTGGAAAAAGCAGTTTTCTGGAAGTGATCCAAAACTTCGGCAAAATCGTTCGACAAGGCTACGGCGGTCTTTTCGGAGGCGAACGCTCTCCCGCAAATCTAGTCTGGCGAAAGGACCCTAAGCGAAACATCGTCATGCAGGCGTCGGGAACCTCGGCTGGCCACCGGTTCGACTATCGCATCGAAATTCCTGTCGATCAGCGGTCTCCACGCGAGAGTCTTGCGTGGGATGGAGGGAAGCTGTTTTGGACAAAGGAAGTAACTGCCCAGAATAATCGACCGCCTTACAACTTCGCCCCTGGAACACTGGTCGTCGTTCTAGCTAACGGCCCAGGGGAGCAAATTGAGGTTTGTCGACCTAGCAATGTCTATTTGCCGAAATTCATCCGGCAACAGTCAGAAGCGTCGACGGCCATTGCGGAAGGTCTCACTTCGAGCCTTGAATACCGGTTCGATCTCGACAAACTTCCAATGCCTTCGGTCCCGCAGCCTGGAATCAAGCTGGAGGCTTCCGGAGCCAATCTCGCCGCCGTCCTGGATGTTATGCAGAACTCACCCGATCGCTCGGCTTTCGAAGCGTTACAGAAATCGTTGCACGAAGCGATCCCGACGTTGAGTGGGATTGTCCTTCCACCAGCGTCACAACAGCCGGGTGCCAAGGCCTTGGAATTCATCCTCTCCGGAAGCGGGCAAACGCCTGTGACCATCCCCGCCTCTCAAGCCTCGTCTGGAGCTTTACTGCTGACCACTTTTCTGACGCTGGCATATACACAAACGCCCGGTCTACTGCTTTTTGAAGAACCGGAGAACGGCTTACACCCCTTTCGCTTGCAATGGGTTCTCGACATTCTCCGTAAGATGAATCGCGGAGAGATCGGAAATCGCAAGCGCCAGATCGTTCTGACCACCCACAATCCCCTCTTACTGAACTATGCCAGCCCTGACGAAGTGCGCGTGTTCGTGCGCCATCCGCATGATGGTACGAAAGTCATCCCCATGACGAGTATTCCCGACATCGACAAGCTGCTGAAGGAATTTGCACTCGGTGAATTATGGTATCTCCTAGGCGAAGAAAAACTGCTTGAGGGACAAACCGCGTGAAAGTGCTATTCATCGGCGAGGGGCGGCATGATATCGGCGATCCGGACTCTAATCCCGCACAGCCGCGGCTGGCTCAGGGTACTATCCCAACCTTGGCAAGGAATGTGTGCCCGAAAATCGCTCCCGACTCTTTGGCGTTAGCATGGAGGGAGATACAACGTTTCAATCCGTCAGCCCGAGAGCGAGGGATTCCGGCCAAAATTACCGCCGCGGCATTGATTGCAGTGCGGAAATTTGGTTGCTCGGCCACCGTTGCGGTTGCCGACCGCGACGGAGAAACCGATCGCCAAAAGGAGATGGAGGAAGGGGTAGACCGCGCTCGCCAACTTTTCCCACAACATCCGACCGTATGGGGATTGGCGATCGAATCGGTGGAAGCCTGGACGTTGGGCGTGCCGGAGACGATTGCCGAGGAACTCGGTGTTGATGTTAAGCTAATCCAACAAAACTACCCGCGCGGCGTGGACGTAGAATCTTTATCCGAGCAAAGCGGTAAGGCGGATCATCGTCCGAAGCAGTTGCTAGAGCGTCTCGCTCAATTAAAGCATCGTCATGATTGCACCGAGTTTCGCCAACTGATCGCGGAAAAAACAGATGTGGACGCTTTATCGAGAGCATGCCCAAAGGGTTTTGCACCTTTCGCTCTTCAGCTACAAGCGCATTTGGATGTCCCATCTGAATAAATGACAAATTGCAATCCGCAGCCAAGTCACGGTTCCTGATGAGTAGCCGATCAGATATTGCCCCAGCGAACCCTAGTAAGTTGGCGGTCCTGGACTCAAGCGCGCAAACTCTGGCGGAAACTGCGGACGGCCAGGGTTAGCGCCAAGGCGGCGAGGGCGCTGAGGATCAGCACGGTTTGGAGGACGAGCGGTCCCGGTTGTACGTCGGGTACCGCATGTTC
>JAKBCS010000134.1 GCA_021807595.1 Planctomycetota bacterium
TCCAGAGTGGAGGGAACGCCGCCCTCAGCCGTTGGGAACAGTACGCTCAGGTATTGCTGAGCGCGAATGAGTTCGCGTTCGTGGATTAACGCGCCTTTACCAACCCGGAGCGCCAGCGACGGGCGGTAGAAGCTCGTCGCTGGCGCTCTGGGCCGGTAAGAAATTTTTTGGAGCATCAACGCATGTTCGCATCTTCATTACTTTCGATGACCCGCCGACAAATGCTGTGCAGCCTCGGCAACGGCTTCGGTGCGTTGGGATTGGCGAGCATGTTGGCCTCCACAGCGCAAGCGGCAGGCTCCAGCAATCCGTTGTCGCCGAAGGCACCGCACTATCCGCCGCGGGCCAAGCGCGTCATTTTCCTCTTCATGAACGGCGGTCCCTCGCAAGTCGACACCTTCGACCCCAAACCGGCGCTGGCGAAATACACCGGCCAATCGAAGGACGGCACGACGCGCGAAAAGGCGGCGGGCAAGCTGTTGCCGTCGCCGTTCAAGTTTCAGAAGTACGGCCAAAGCGGCATCGAAGTCAGCGAGTTGTATCCGCACGTCGCCCGATGCATCGACGATATTTGCGTCATCCGTTCGATGCACACCAACACGCCCAACCACGAACCCTCGCTGTTGATGATGAACTCCGGCGAAACGCAGCCGACCCGGCCCAGCATGGGATCGTGGCTCAGCTACGGACTCGGTTCGGAAAATCAAAACCTGCCCGGCTATGTCGTCCTCTGCCCCGGCAAGCCCGTTGTCGGCCCGCAGCTGTGGAGCAACAGTTTCCTGCCTGGCATCTATCAGGGCACGCATATCAACAATAGCCGGCTCGATCCCAAGAGCGTCATCGAGCACGTCGCCAATCGCCATCTGCCGCGCGACGCGCAGCGCCGCCAACTCGATCTGTTGCAGCAGATGAACGCCGCCCATTTGCAGGAGCGCGGCCGCGACGATCAACTGGAAGCACGCATCGCCTCGCTGGAAATGGCCTTCCGCATGCAGACCGAAGCGCAAGAGGCGTTCGATTTGTCGCGCGAAACGACGGCCACGCGCCAACGTTACGGCGACGGCCAATTCGCCCACGCCTGCCTCATCGCTCGCCGTTTGGCCGAACGCGGCGTGCGGATGACGCAGATCTACTACGGCAACGGCCAACCCTGGGACGATCACGGCGACATCCTCAACCACCGCAACCACGCCAAGCAGTCCGATCAACCCATTGCCGCGCTCTTGCACGATCTGAAGAGTCGTGGATTGTTCGAGGAGACGCTGGTGATCTGGGGCGGCGAGTTTGGCCGCACCCCGGCCTCGCAGGGCAGCAAAGGACGCGATCACAACAGCAAGGGCTTCACAATGTGGCTGGCCGGCGGCGGCGTCAAGGGCGGCTACGTCCACGGCGCGACCGACGAGTTCGGCGGCACTGCCGTCGAGAAGCGCGTCCACGTTCACGATCTCCATGCCACAATCTTACACCTGCTCGGCATCGACCACGAACGCCTGACCTTCCGCTACAGCGGCCGCGATTTCCGTCTAACCGACGTTCACGGCGAAGTCGTGCGCGAGATTTTGGCGTAGGAGGATTCCTGGGATTCCTCCTCGCTTTTCCAAATGGTGTCAAAGGAAAAGACGGCTATGATAGCTCCCCAAGATCTGGAATCTGAATTGAACAAGGAACCGTTTCAGCCATTCCGCCTCGTCGCCACGGGCAGCAAGACTTAGGATAGCACGGAGAATGACCGGCCGCTTCTTTGGATCGGCAAGCGCGTCGTTCTCATCGGACTACGCGCTCCCGAAATCGATCGCTACGAGGTTGTTTCGTTGGTGCATATCGTTCGCTTGCAACCAACCCCCCTTTCTCAACAACAGACTGCGTGAGAGGGAGGCACTCGCATCGCAACCCCCGTCGTGTTCTTCCCAAACGATCCCCCACCAGGAACTTGTGGATGGCTCGACGCAGGGAACCCTAGCCTACGACGATCGGAGGCGAGAAGATCTGCTCCTGCATGAAACCGTGGTTCTTCACCACTAGCCGCAGGTACTCGCCCAGATCGTGGCCGACCAGCTAAACCTCTACCCCGGTCAAATCGAGTTTTCGTTCGGGGGTCTGTTGGGACAGTTCGAGTCCAACCGCCCGGCAGCTTGAACAGCGACCAGTGCAGCCAAGCCAGAACGAATGGGCTGACAGGGCGATCGGTCGTTTCTCCCGTGAACGGTGACCGCATTCCATCTTCGCAGGTAAGGACTTCTCGGACGGTCAGTCACCCCGACCTGTCCCCCTGAGTACAGGTCAGAGGGGCTTCTGCGAAAGGCAATTGAGCGAACCAACGCCGAAAGGTAAAGCCGTATCCTTCGCGGACTCTTCGACCATTCGGCCTTACCTTTCGGCGCTCGCACGAAGAAAACTACTCGGAAAATTCATTTACTCTGCCGCGCGTCTACATCGTTGCTTCACACTCGGTTCTTAGCATCTCTTTGTACTCGCGGTGAGTACGTTCGACGAGAAATGGGCCGTTGCGACAAGTCCGTGCGGCGTGCGTCGGATTGGTTGTTGCTTCCAAAATCGAAGGACTGATTTCCCACTATCTGGATCGGGCATTTACTGTGTCGGTATCGCAACGATTGACGCTTTTCGAGGAGATCATGGAAGCATCGAACATCCAAGGCAATACGTCCTTGCCTTCGGCTGCGTCTGCTTCTGGAGAAGGCGAGGCATCGGCCGAGCCGTTGAAACTCCAAGTCGAAGTGGCGTTGCCCCGAGGGTTGACGACCGAATTGGCGGCGTGGCGGAAGACCTTCGAGCGTTTCGCCGACGTGATGGAGCGTTGGCTGGAAAGCTCGCTGGCTCATCCCGGCCTGCCCGCTCCACCGATGCCGTCTATTCCGTGGCCGCTTGCGGCGGCGCGCCCACCGGAACCGGCCCTATCTCTTCTCGCGCCGGAGAAGCCGGCGTCGGATTCGCCGCCCACCCTGCCTCCCTTTCGAGTCGATTCGCTCCCGTCACCCGCCGCCTTGGCAGCGCAGCCCATTCTTCCCGACGACTTGGCCCCGATCCTCGTCGAGGAGGCCCGTCCGGTTCCGGTCACCACTCGCCCCGAACAAGTGATTCGGAGTGCGCCGGCCCAATCGCCGGAAGCCCGCCTGGCACCGCCGCCCGTCGAAAGAGTCGAACCGCCGGCCAAAGATCTCGCCGCCACGGTCGAGGAAGCCGCGACCTTAGCGCTTCGCGGTGAACGACATCGCACTGCTGGGCACAAGGAAAAAGCCTTGGAGTGCTTCCGTCAGGCGTTGACTCTCGATTCCGAATGCACACAAGCCTATCTGGGACGGGCCAGCATCTACATCGAACGGGGGCTATTGAACGAAGCGCTGCTCGATTGCAACGCGGCTTTGCGGCGCGAACCGGAACGAGCCGTGTTGTACGTCTTGCGCGGTCTGGTTTATACGCGCCTGGGCAATCCGAAGCGCGCGCTCGACGAGGCCAACGATGCCATCCGCTTCGATCCGCAATTGCCCAGCGCCTATATGTTGCGAGGCACGGTTCGGTTCAAGACGGGCGCGCTGGGCGAGGCGCTATCCGACGTGAGGCAAGCGATCCGGCTTCGTCCCAACGATGCCAAGTTTCACGCGGAACTGGCGCGCTTGTTGTCCCATTCGGGACAACACGAACAGGCGGCGCGAGCCTTTGCTAAAGTTCTGAAACTTTCGCCCGGCCTCCACGAAGCGCGTTTACAGCTGGGTGTGGCGTTGCGGCAGTCCGGCGAGGCGTCCGAAGCCGAGGCCGAGCTTTCGGAGTATTTGCGCCATTGTCCGAGCAGTGCTGCGGGTTACTATCAACGCGGCCTGTGTCGGGTTGCCATGAAGAACTATGCCCAGGCCACGACCGATTTCGATAAAGCCATCGCCTTAAATCCCGACGACAAGACGGTCTACGCGGCCAAGCAAAAAGCACTGGACGCCTGGGAAGGCACGGCCAAGCAATCGAGCCAATCCGCGACGGCCTCGACCGTGGCTTGGGCGGCGACCGCGACGAGTAATCCTCCCGTCATGCCTCCGCGTCCGTCTTCGGCCCCATCGAACCCGATGCCCGCCAAACCCAAGCCCGCGCCAACGCGCTCGCGTTCCCGACGCAGGCGCGGTGACGACGAACCGAATCGCTGGATAAAACCCGTCAAATGGGCTTGCACGGTGGCCCTGGTCGGCGTACTGGGTTTTGGGGGCTTCCGCTTACTGGCCAACTTCATCAACAGTCCGTCGTACCGGCCCGATAGTATTCCGACCGCGTCGGCCAAGTTCAAGGCGTACGAACTGGCGCAGCGCTTTCAAGCCAACGCCGCGTCCGCCAAAACCGAATTGGCCGAACACATCCTTGAGGTAACGGGATCGGTCGGCTGGACATTCGACGATAAATCTCCTCCGGTAATTGTGTTGAGCATACCGCGCTCGAACGCCACCATCACATGCACGCTCAAAGCCAAAATGTCGTTGCATCAGCAAGGCTTGATGTCGCGCCTGGAAGGCGGCTCGCAGGTGGTCGTGGTGGGAATGTGCGAAGGATTGAAGGGAAATACGGTGAATTTGAAGGAATGCCAGATTGTAAAGGTGTATCGAGGCAACTCGAACGCGGCACGCTAAATGTCTCATTCATTCGATGGTACGATCGGCTGTGTCTTCGCCCGGAGGCAACTCGATGCGATTGAGAAAAACTCGACGTTCGCCAGCATTCACTTTAATTGAACTGCTGGTGGTGATTGCCATTATCGGCGTTCTGATTGGCCTTTTGTTGCCTGCCGTCCAGAAAGTGCGCGAGGCGGCCAAGCGGGCGGAATGCTCGAATAATATGAGACAAATCGGCTTGGCCTGCATGAATTATGAGACGTCCAATAAATCGTTTCCCGTCGGCGACGCGCGCAACGACGGAGACACTGCGCTGCCGGACAATGCTTTTGCCGTCAATTGGATGGCCCTCATCCTCCCCTACATCGAGCAAGGCAATCTGGCGGCCATCTACAACTATAATGCCGACTGGTCCAATGCCGTCAACAATGCCGCCATCTCGGTTCAGATAAAAATCTATAACTGCCCGTCGACGCCGCTGCAACCGCGCGTCGATACGACGACGATGGAACTGCCGGGAGGTCTTCTCGGTCCCGATCCGAGTCCCGCAGGCGGCGTAACCGATTACTTTGGCATCAATGCCACGGATGCCCGCCTGGTCGTCACCTTTCCGACGTACTTCACCGCCGCCGAAGTGGCCTCGGCCCAGCAAGCCCTTGCAACCCACGCCCCGGCCAACGGCGCGTTCTATCCGCTATTCACCGGCGTTTTGTGTCGCGGTCGATTGGGCGTCACCCGCATCGCCGACATCACCGACGGCACTTCCAACACCATTTTGTGTCAAGAGAGCGCCGGACGTCCCAATCAATATATGACGGGACAGCGACTCGTAGGCATCGTCGATCCCGGCGAGGCGCGTTGGGCCGACCCCAACGGCGGCATGAAAATCAAAGGATCGAATCCCGCCACGGGACATACGATGCCCATGGCCACCTATGGACTCAATACCTGTTCGATGAATTGCGACAACATCAATGAGACATACAGCTTTCACATAGCCGGTTGCAATTTCGCCTTCAGCGATGGTTCCGTTCGGTTCATCGGTGCCAACACGCCTCCGGGCGTGATCGGGGCGTTGGCCACGCGAGGGGGAGGCGAGATTATTTCCGACTATCGCGCGTACTGATTGAGATCGAGCGATAGAAAGCGTCTTTTGTACGTTCGTACAGAGTGGGTCGAGGAACGAGACCCACTTTCGCCCGACTGTGAGTCTCGTTCCTCGACCCGCCCAAAGAAGAATCTTGTGTTCTGGTTTCCACTACATTGAGGAGGTTTTCTGATGCGTCTGAGAGTGAGTCGTAAAGCGCCGGGCTTTACCCTGGTCGAACTGTTGGTGGTGATCGCCATCATCGCCGTTCTTATCGGTCTGCTGTTGCCCGCCGTGCAAAAAGTACGTGAGGCGGCCAAAAGGACGGAATGCTCGAACAATATGAGACAGCTGGCTTTGGCCTGTCTCAATTACGAATCCGCCAACAAGACGTTTCCCATCGGCGACGAACGCCTGGGCACCACCAACGGGACGACTGCGGGCGGCCCCATGGTGGATACCTGGCCGTATGCCGTGGTGTGGCACGCCTTGATCCTGCCCTATACCGAACAAGTGCAGTTGGCCGGCATGTACAACTATACCGCCAACTGGTCCGACGCGGTCAACAATCCCGCCATCTCCGTTCAGGTCAAAATCTTCAACTGCCCGTCCACCCCGCTCCAGCCGCGCATCGATACTTCCATGATGGAAATGCCGGTCACCGAGACCGGACCCGATCCCGGCGCTCCGGGTGCCGTCGCCGACTACTGGGGTATCAACGAGACCGATCCGCGTTTGATCTACGCCAACCCGTCGTTCTTCACGGCGGCGCAACAGTCGGCGGCTAATACCGCGATCAGCGCCGGCATGCCCGCCAACGCCGACTTTATCTACCCGATGTTTTGGGGCATCTTGCGCCGCGGTCGTATTGGCCCATGTCGCATCTCCGACATCACCGACGGCACGAGCAACACCATTCTGTTCCTCGAAAGCGCCGGCCGACCGAATCAGTATGGGCCGGGGCAACAATTGGTCGGCACCCTCGACCCGGGTGAAGCGCGTTGGGCCGATCCCAACGGCAACCTCAAACTCAAGGGATCGAACCCATCAACGGGTTTGCACGACAGCACGCTTGCTAATGACACTTGCTCGATGAACTGCGACAACATTAACGAGACGTACAGCTTCCATCTCGCCGGCTGCAACTTTGCCTTCGGCGACGGGTCCGTTCGTTTCATCAGCGCCCGCTTGCCCATTGGCGTTCTCGGTCAATTGGGAACCGCCTCCGGCGGCGAGACCATCACTAGCTTCAACCTGTATTAATCGCCGCATTCGCCCGTCTCTTTCCCACCCGCGTCGCCGGCAAGCCATCTCCTTGCCGGCGACGCGGTTTTTTTGTCCATCCTTCACTTAGCTTTCCGATTTTCGGGCGGCGGTTGGCGGCGTTGGGCGGCGTCCCACAGACGGATGCCGATGTCCTTGCCGGGTGCATTAGGATTTTTAGGATCGAGATTGCCGTTATTGTCTACTCTATCTGGACCGACCGAATAAATGAGTACGCCGTCGACGAGTCGTCGATAGCGTAGTATCTCTCCGTCGTGAGGATCGCGCGGCTCGGCGGGAAGGAAGAGCGGACAAAGGTGCTTCAGAGAACCGGGCCATCTTTGTCGCTGCTTGCGATAGCGCTCGGCGGCGAGGGCGACCATTGTACACCGCAGAAGGGCATGTTTATTTCGTGAGTTATCACCGACCTTGGCAACGGCGGGCATCACCGAGCGCGTCATGGTGGCAAGGTCTGGCAAATGGTCCACAGCGCTATGGAGTAGTTTTTCGGCTTGCAGTTGCTCTTCGGGCGGCAACGACGCGATGGCCAACCAACGATTCATTACTTCCAACATCAAAGGGTGTTCCTCGCGCAATCGATCGCGGATAATAGGGCCAGCCAGAGCCGCCTCCCAATCGCCGCGATCGCTCGGAGATACGTCGCCGCTCTCCAAAGCTTCAAACAAGGACTGCCAGGCGGCTCGCTCGCCGCGCGCGCAGACGTTGAGATCGGGAAACCCGTCCTCATCGGCGAGTAAGTTTTGCAGTTCGGCCAAGTCCTCCATCGGAGGTTCCCCTTGGGCCAAGGCGCGTTCGATGCCGCGGCAACTCTGAACGATGCTGCGATTGCGGATCAATTGTGAAACGGCCAACGGTTCGTCTCCGATGGAGCGACCGGCGTTGAAGGCAGCACGACAGGAGAGAAGCGCTTCGTGCGAGTTGGCAAGTTCGTCATGCCGCAAAGCATCGCCCAGAAGCAGTTGCGTCACTGAAGGAACTTTCGATTGATCTTTCAACAGCGTGCCGAGGATGTCGCGAGCATATTCGATGTGATGGCGGCCTTTGGAACGGAAGCTGAGTTTCCGTGCTTCTTCCAGGGCCGGACGCTGTGCATCCAACTCTTTCGTCAAACGACGTAAATCGTCTGGTTCCAGCGGTTCGTTCCCTCGCGCTCGATTGATTATTTCAGCGATTTCTTTAGGAGGCCAATCGCGGGAGAGTAGTTTTCCCGCCTCTGCCACAACGCGCGCGCCGTTCTCGCCGTCGGGAATCTGCTCGCGATGGGCCTCGATCTCGTCCAACCGCCAGCCCGGCTCGGTGCGATCTATTTCCGCCAGAGTTTCTTGAAGTTTCGTCGTCACCTTGTAATGGTGCCACGCTTGCCGTACGGCGGGGACAGCGACGGCAACAAGCAAGGCCAAGGCGACGCGCTTCAACAAACGCAGCCACACGCGGCGCGGTTTCACAACGGCGGAAGGTAATTCAGGTGTTTCCATGGTCGTTTACTTAGCTTTCCGATTTTCGGGCGGCGGTTGGCGGCGTTGGGCGGCGTCCCACAGACGGATGCCGATGTCCTTGCCGGGTGCGGTATTGAAACCTGCATTCAATGCTCCGCCGTTATCGACGCCGTCCGCCCCCAACGAATACAGGACTACCCCGTCGGCAACGCGCCGATAGCGCAGCGGCTTGCCGTCGAACGGATCGACCGGCACGGCGGCGAGATACGCGGGACACAGCTGCGCCAAATCGTTGGGCCATGCCTTTATCGCCTGGCGATAGCGTTCGACGGCCAGGGCGGCGATCGCGCAGCGGACCACGGCGTGCTTCCGTCGATCCGATTCGCCTATCTTGGCAATCGCCGGGATCAAGTTATGTGTAAGGAAGGCATTCTTTGGCAGCTCGCGGATGTCGCGCTCGAAAGCCTTCTCAAGCTCCGCCTGCTCGTGCATGGGACGTTGTACTTCGTCGATGCGGCGCGCCATTAAAGACAGAAAAAGAGCATGATCCCGCCGCGCGTCCATACTCCACACCGATCTCGCCGTGCGTTCCATCCAACTCGAGCGCGAGCCAGCCAAGTCGTCCAGAGACACCTCGCCGCGCTTCACGCACTCGATGACTTGATGCAGGGCGGCTCGCTCGCCGCGCAAGGCAAGGAGCAAACCGGGAAAGGCATCCTCGTCTTCGAGCAGTTTTTGCAGCGAGGCCATGTCTTCGGGCAGCGGTTCGCCTTGAGCCAACGTTCGCTCAATGGATTGGCAAGCCATGAACACGCCGGAGGTGCGGAATAGCTGCGAAATGAAAATCGGCTCGTCGCCCAGTGAGCGCGCGGCGTTGAGCATCGCCCGGCAACTCCTCAGCGCGCCGTCGCCATCCTCAATCTGATTCAGAAGCAGGCAATCGTAAGAGAGGACGAGGAATGCGGCTCGGCACTTGCTTTGATCGGGAAGCAAGGTGGCGATGGGATTGCGCGCATATTCCAGGCGATGCCGCCCGCGCGGCATATCGGCCAGTTTGCGGGCCGCTTCTACGGCGGGCTGAACGCGGAACATTTCCGCTCTCAAGACGGCAAAATCGGCCGGCGCGAGTTGCACTTCCGGCGGCAGATTTTGAAACCTCGTCTGGAACTCGTTGGGCGGCCAATTGCTCGACAACAAGCCGACAGCGGCCATCACGATTCGCGCGCCGTTCTCGTCATCGGGCACGAATTCGCGGGCCGCCTCGATCTGCTCCAACCGCCAGCCGGGTTCGCGGCGATCGAGATCGGCCAGCATTTCTTGGAGCTTGTCGCTCTCTTTGCGGCCGATCCAAAAGTACATCAGCCCCACCGGCACCGCCAAAATCAGCAAGGCATAGCCGGCGCGCTTCAACCAACGCAACCGGGGACGACGGGGCGATTCGCCTTCGAGGCTCTCGATTTGCGTTTCCACGATTCGACATCCCGATTCCAAGGGCGTTACGAATGATAAGATAACAAAATAATCGTGCGCAGTGTGTGGGGTGGATCGAGTAGAGGGAGACTCACCCCACGATTGTGAATCATTTTCTATTATAAGCGAGGGATCGATCATGAGCGACGAACGGTACGTTTCCAATCTGCCGCCCGCACCTCCGCCGGACCCTGGATCGAGCGCCAAGCCGCGCGCGCGGAAACGGGTCTGGCGTCTTGCGCTTTTCGGGCTTTCGCTCGTGCTGCTCGGCGGCTTGGGACTGCTGGCCTGGTATCTGCTGGGTGCCAAGCCGGACATGGAAGCGGTGCAAGAGGTCAACAATCGCGGCGTGGGTCTGATGGAGCGGTTCGACTACCCCGGAGCCATCCCGGTGTTCGAGGAAGTGGTGAAGATGGCACCGACTTGGCTTCCCGGACGCATCAATCTGGGCATCGCGCTGTTGAACGCCGGCGGCGATGATCCCTCGAAGTTGCCGCGATGTCGAGCCGTCTTCGAAGAGGTGCTGAAACAGGATGCGGACAACCCCTACGCTCATTTCTGCCTGGGCATTTTGTTGATCTATCAGAAGGATCAGAATGAAGCCATCCAGCATTTCGAGGCCGTGCTTCGCAAAGATCCGCTCGACGCATACTCCTGGTTTTGGCTGGGTCTGGCCAAGGCGGCCGACCCCGAAGAACAAATGAAGTGTTACGACAAAGCGTTGCAACTCGATCCCTATCTGCGGGGGGCACGCTATGGCAAAGCGCAACAGCTGATGCGCGAGAATCCGCAAAAGGGAAGGGAAATGTCGGATGAATCGGAAGCATTGCGGCGAGCGGATTGGGAGACGATCAGCGAGATCAAGTTCAGCCGCATGGGCCGCTTTGCCGAGGTCATCGGCAGAAGCAGCGAGACCCAAACCAAACCGTTCGTCGGCCCGCTGCCGAAGTTCGAGCGGTGCGATGAATCGTCGATGAATCTCAAGGCCGTCTCCTCGTGGGCTGGCACCCATCTGACGCCGCCGGATAGAGCAACCTGGGTGAAATCAACGGATTTCAAGGACGACGAAATCGCGCAATTGCGGCGCAAGGTGCGCGAACGCTTCGGTGCCACCATGGCCGTGCTCGATTACAACCACGACGGCAAGCCCGACGTATTTTTGGCCGGCGCGGTTCTCGAAAATGGCCGAGTGCGCGATGTGCTGCTGCGCAACGAGGGAGGAGGGCGCTTCGTCGATGTCACCGAAGAGGCAGGCTTGCTTGGCGCGCGAGATACCTTGGGATGCTGCGTCGGCGACTTCGACAACGACGGCAACCCCGATCTGCTTCTAACCGGAGTTGATAAGGTGTATTTGTTCCGCAACACCGGCAAAGGGAAGTTCGAGGATGTCGCGGAAGCCGCCGGGTTGACCAAACTGCGCGGCGTGTTCCTGACCGCTTCGGCGGTCGATCTCGATCAAGACAGCGATCTCGACCTGATCCTTCACCAATACGCCGCCGGCGTCGCCGAGGCGCTGCAACGCTTTTCCGGAGCCAAAAGCGGTGCGACGGGGAATGCGATGGTGTTCCTGGCAAAAGGCGAAGCGCCGCCGGTGATGGACGGCGCGGTGGAACCTCCTTTGCAGATACGCTATGGGTCGAAAGAGCTATCCGCCTTTCGAGGCTCCGCTGGAGGCATTGTCGGCATGGCGGCGTCCGATATGGACGGCGACCGCGATCTCGATTTCTTGCTGCTGCTCGACGGTGCGCCTCCGGCCGTGGTTACGAACGACCGCCTCTTGAAATTTCGTCAAACGACTCTGTCAAACGCCAACTCGAGCGGCAACCTGTGGAATGGGGCGCTGGTACTCGACGTGGATCACGATGGCCGATCGGAGCTATTGGCTCTTCCCGCAGCCGAGTCGCCGCGCTTGCTGCTCAATCGCCACATTCGAGGACAGGACCACGCCGCCGAATGGTTTGAAATCGTACCGCTGGACGCGCCGCCGCTGCGCCAGGCCGTCGCCGTCGATCTCGACATGGATACCTGGACCGACGTGGTCGGCGTCAGCCGCGAGGGGCAACTCGTCTTGTTGCACAACAAGGGGGGCAAACTCATTTGGGAAAAAGAGGGGTACGGCGGCGCGGCACCGTGGCCGCAAGATGCCATCGGCGTCGCGGTTTGCGACATCAACGGCGACGGCGCGCCCGATCTGCTGGTTTTATCGGACAAGGAAGGCTTGCAATTGTATCTCCATCGCGGCAACGGCAATCACGGCCTCGCGGTTCGACTGCGTGGCCACAACATGAACCAGGGACAAAACCGGGTTCGCTGCAACGCCGACGGCGTGGGCGCGTGGGCCGTGGCGCAAGCGAAAACGCTGTGGACGGCCCAAGAGTACACCACCCTCTCGGCCGGTCTGGGGCAATCGCGCCCCCCGTTGCTTCTGGGCTTGGGACCGCGGCCGCGCGCCGACCTGCTGCGGCTGCGCTGGCCGGACGGAACCTGGCAGGCCGAACTGAACCTCCTGCCTGGTGCCCCGTTGTTTCTCTCGCAGTTCAACCGCCTGCCGGGTTCGTGCCCCATTCTCTACACCTGGAACGGCCAACGCTTCGTCTTCGTCGCCGACTTTCTCGGCGCGGGGTCGGTCGGCGAGACCGGGCCCGATGGCTCGCATCGACCCCCGCGCTCCGAGGAGTCGGTCGCCATCGAGGACGAGCAACTCGTTGCAAGCGGCGGTCAATACGTCCTCAAGTTCTCCGAACCGATGGATGAGACAACCTATCTCGATAGTCTACAATTGGTCGTCGTCGATCGCCCGCCGGGTGTGCGCGTTTATCCCGACGAACGTTTTGTCACTTCGGAAACGCCGCCCAGCCAACGCCCCATCGCTTTCGACAAGGAAATCTATCCCGTCGCCGCGCGCGATCATCGCGGCCGCGACGTTACCGACGTACTCCGCCGCTGGGATCGCGTCGCCGTCGCCGACTTCGCCAAGCGCGCCTGGATCGGCTTCGCCGAGGAACACGGTGTCGAACTCGATTTCGGCGACCGGTTGGCCTCGTTTGGTCCAAAAGATCGGCTGGTTCTGTGCTTGGCCGGTTGGACCGAGTATCCGTGGCCGGAGTCGAGCTTGGCGGCGCATCAGGCCGGCATCGAACCACAATGGCCGATCCTGGAACGACAGGACGAGAGCGGCCAATGGCATTCGTTAGGTGAGTCGGGTTTTCCGGCGGGGACGCCGCGCATGATGCTGCTCGATGTCACCGGCAAGTTGACCGGCCCGCGCTGCCGATTGCGCCTGCGGACGAACATGCACGTTTATTGGGATCAGGCGTTCGTGGCGGCACAGTGCAAGTCGGAGACTGCGCGTTCGACGCCTTTGGAAGTCCACAAGGCAGAGTTGAAGCCGGGCCGTCTTCCCGCCGAGTATTCTCCCGACGGACGCCCGCCGACGATGTACGACTACCATCGAGCCGACGACATGCCCTTGGTCGGCCAATCGGGACGGTTGACGCGCTTCGGCGAAGTCACCGAGTTGCTGCGCCGGCGAGACGATTGTTTCGTCGTCTTCGGTCCCGGCGACGATCTGACGGCCCGTTTCGATGCGACCTCGTTGCCGCCGCTGCCCCAGGGCTGGAAACGCAGCTTCATCCTGCGAACGACGGGTTATTGCAAGGACACGGGGCTATCCACGGCGCACGGCGCGACGGTCGAGCCGCTGCCATTTCAGGCGATGCGCAATTATCCCTACGATCCGCCGCAAACCTATCCCGACGATGCCCCACATCGGGAATACCTTCGGCAATATCAGACGCGATCCGTGCGAGCAAACGTCCTGCCGCGATGAGAGCCACGATTGCGGGGTGGGTCGAGCAAAGCGAGATCCACCCCGCGGATAGAGACTATTTCAATTGTCTAATAATCGACCTTGTGTCAATTCGACGCGTTTCTTCTCGTGCCACTCAATTCTGTCGCAGCGGCCCAATACTTTTATCTTCTGGCCCACGCGCACCAGGGCACACTTCTTGAGAACGTCGTCGTTTTGGTATCCGCAGCACACCGCGCACACCCGCGCGGCATCGTCGTCGCTTTTGAAATAGAACCGATAACAGTGTTCGTTCTCGACTTCGCTTTCAACGATTTGTTGGTTCTCTTTTACCTCGATTTTCTTCACCTTGGGCCTTTCGATTTCGGCGACGAACCCTTCTACGAGAAGCCAATGCGAATCGTATTTTTCCGCCATTTTCTTCTCGTCGGACTTATATTCCTCGATCAACCCCGCGATCGTCGCCTCCAACGCGGGGCTGTCTTCCGCTTCCTGCAGTTGGCAATTGAGCAGCATTGGCTCGCTGCCGTCCGAATCGATCAATTGGCCGCGAACGGTTATCTTTTGTCCCTCGCACAACCGTTGGATCGCTGCCCAGTCCGTGCCGGAGAAGTAGCACTTGACGGCGGATCGATTCTTAGCCTCCGCGTCCGCCAGACTAACCAGGGGCAGCAATGCGCTCGTGTCGTTGGTCGCCAAGGAGATCGTCCCAGATATTTCTAGTATGTTTCCCTTGTATTTGTCCAAAGTCTGTTTTCTTTGCGCTCGCCATTCGGTCGTCAAGGTCTGGACCGAAACCACTGCGATGGGCAACGGATTCGTCCTCGCCCCGCATCCAGCCAAGGATGCCAGCACGGAAAGGCAGAGTATTCGTCCAACGATTCGTCGTCTCATCGGCTTGTCCTTCGCCATGAACCGGGTTGCACTCGAGTAGATCGGCTGTCTCGACAGCACGCAGTTACCCTACAACTACGCCGCGCGATTGCAAAGCGCCAAGCCGGCTGCACTTGACTCCCCCGGTCAATCTACGGTATAATCCGTAGGTTCCATCTTTCGAAGGAGGCGACTCATGGCGGGGCGGAAGACATTGGCAATGACGGATCGACAATTTGCTATTTTGCGGGTGCTATGGGAGGACGGCCCGCTGACGGTGCGCGAACTGTTGAAACGCCTGCCCGGCGGCGAACGGCAGCCGTATACGACCGTGTTGGCCATGCTGCAAACGATGGAGAAAGCCGGTCTCGTTCATCACGAGGCCGAGGGAACGACCTATCGTTACACGGCGGCGGTGTCGCGGCAGGCGGCGTTGAGTACGCTGTTGCGCGACTTCGTAGCTCGCTTCTTTCGTGGCTCCGCCGAGGATCTGGTGTTGGGATTGGTCGATGCCGACGCATTGTCCGCCGAGGATCTGCGCGACATCGAAGCGCGGCTCGCTTCGGCGTCGAAACAACCGAGGAGACGCAAGCCATGACGCACTTCGTCGATGCGATCCTAGAGCCGGCGTTGTGGTTCGCGGCCGATTGGTCGCTGCGCTGGGCCGCGTTGATCGTCCTTGTTGCTCTGGCATTGTGGATGCTTCGACCGCGCCGGGCGGCGCTGCGCCAGTTGCTTTTGTGGGTGGCGCTGATCGGTGGTATGCTCCTTCCCGTCATGCCGCGTTGGGGCGGTGGCTGGGAGCGAACGCATCCACTTCAGGAGTCCGCCGTCTCACCCCCTCGCCCCTCGTTCCCACGCTCCGCGTGGGAACGCACGCCCGGACGCTCTGCGTCCCGTCCTGTCCGGGTCCAGGCCGCAGAGCGGCCAGACGTGCGTTCCCACGCGGAGCGTGGGAACGAGGGAAGTAT
>JAKBCS010000135.1 GCA_021807595.1 Planctomycetota bacterium
TGCAATGGCTGTAGGCGATAATCAGCGACGGACCGTCGTAGCTCTCGGCCTCTTGAAACGCCTGCACCGTATGTGTGTCCTTGGCTCCGAAGGCAACTGAGGCAACGTAGACGTGGCCGTAGCTCATCGCCATCAGGCCGAGATCCTTTTTGTGTACGTCTTTGCCGGACGAGGCGAACTTGGCGGCCGCGCCTAGCGGCGTACTCTTGGACGCTTGCCCACCGGTGTTCGAGTACACCTCGGTATCCAGCACCAAGACGTTGACCTTGCGGCGCAAGGAGAGAACGTGATCGAGTCCGCCGAAGCCAATGTCATAAGCCCACCCGTCGCCGCCGATGAGCCAAACGCTTTTGGGTACCAGATAGTCGGCCAACAACTCCAGTCGTCGGGCCTGCGGCGAATCGAGGCTTCTCAGTTTGCCGCGCAAGATTTCCACCCGGCGACGCTGGGCGTCGAAGGCCCGTTCGTCGGAGTGGTCGAGGGCGAGTATCTCTCTGGCCAACTCGTCGCCGACTTGTGGAGCGAGTTGGACCAACAGCGCGGCCGCTTGCCGGCTCAGATTGTCCACGCTCAACCGCAGACCGAGACCGAATTCGGCGTTGTCCTCGAACAACGAGTTGCTCCACGCCGGGCCGCGGCCGTCGGCGTTCGTGGTGTAAGGCGTCGTGGGAAGATTGCCTCCATAGATCGACGAACAGCCGGTGGCGTTGGCGATCAGCAGGCGGTCGCCGAGCAACTGCGTCAACAGCTTCAAATACGGCGTTTCGCCGCAGCCGGCGCAGGCACCGGAGTATTCGATCATCGGCAGAGCGAATTGCGACGTCTTGACATCGACATGCGCCACACGGTCGAGCGGCGGGTCGGGCAGGCCGAGGAAGAAATCGTAACGCTCTTTCTCGCGTTCCAGAACTGGCAACAACGGCGTCATGTTGATGGATTTGTGTTTGGGATTGGCCTTGTCCTTCGCGGGGCAGACCATGACGCACAAGTTGCAGCCGGTGCAGTCCTGCGGCGCGACTTGGATGGTGTACTTCCAGCCCTTAAAGTCGGCGGCCTTGTAATCCAACGAGGGAAACTCCGCGGGGGCCTTATCGAGATGGCTTGGCTCGTAGACTTTGGCGCGGATGGCGGCATGGGGACAGACGAAGACGCACTTGTTGCACTGGATGCAGATTTTCTCATCCCAAATGGGTACTTCGTCGGCGATGGTGCGTTTCTCCCATTGGGCCGTGCCGGTCGGCCAAGTGCCATCGACGGGGAAGGCGGACACCGGCAGCAGATCGCCCTTGCCGGCCATCATCACCGCCGTCACGCGCTGCACGAAATCCGGCGCGGCGGGAGCCACCAGCGGCGGCCGGCTTTTCGTCGCCGTCGCGGCCCGCGGAACCTCGATCTCGTGCAGATGGGCCAGCGTTTGATCGACCGCGGCGAAGTTGCGGCGAACGATCTCATCGCCCTTTTTGCCGTAGGTCTTTTCGATGGCTTTTTTGATCTGGGCAATCGCCTCTTCGCGCGGCAACACACCGGAGACGGCGAAGAAGCATGTCTGCATCACCGTGTTGATGCGCCCCCCCATGCCGGCTTCCTTTGCCACCTTCAGTGCGTCGATGGCATACAAATGGAGTCTCTTGCTCACAATTTGTTCTTGTACTTCACGCGGCAGGCGATCCCATACCTCCTCCGGCGCATAGGGAGCGTTGAGCAGAAAAACGGCTTCGGGAGCGGCGTGCTCGAGTACGTCGAACTTCTCCAAAAAATGGAACTGATGGCAGGCGACGAAATTGGCCGAGCGAATGAGATACGGCGCGCGAATGGGACGAGGACCGAAGCGCAGATGCGAAATCGTCGTCGCGCCGGACTTTTTGGAATCGTAAACGAAATAGCCCTGTGCGTGATTCTCCGTCTCTTCGCCGATGATCTTGATGGAGTTCTTGTTGGCACCGACCGTGCCGTCCGCACCCAGCCCAAAGAACAAGGCGCGCACCATGTCGTTCGGTTCGATGCTGAAATCTTCGTCAAACGGCAGCGAAGTGTGCGTTACATCATCGACAATGCCGATGGTAAAATGATTCTTTGGCTCATCTTTCTTCAGCTCGTCGAAGACGGCCTTCACCATCGCCGGCGTGAACTCCTTGGACGACAAGCCGTAGCGGCCCCCGATGACGCGCGGCATGAGGCGAACCGGCTGCGTGAGCTGCCGGGTATCCTTCTCGGCCGCGATCTCGTGAAGGGCGGTTACAACATCGAGATAGAGCGGTTCGCCCACCGCCCCCGGTTCCTTGGTGCGATCGAGAACGGCGAGGCTCTTTGTGGACTTCGGCAGCGCGGCCAGGAAATCGCCCAGTGAAAAAGGACGATAGAGACGAACCTTGAGGACGCCGACTTTCTCGCCTTGGCCGTTGAGATACATCGCCGTCTGCTCCGCCGTCTCCGCGCCGGACCCCATGAGGACGAGAACCCGCTCGGCTTGCGGATGGCCGACGTACTCGAAAAGGCGGTAGGAACGGCCGGTGCGGCGGGCGAAGTCGTCCATCACCTGTTGCACGAGGCCGGGCAGGCGTTGATAGAACGGATTGCACGCCTCGCGGGCTTGGAAAAAGGTATCGGGATTCTGGGCCGTGCCGCGCAGGACGGGGCGATCCGGCGTCAGCGCCCGGCGGCGATGGTCGGCGATGGCTTGGTCGTCGAGCAGTTGATGTACGTCGTCGTCTTCGAGAAGATGAATCTTGGCGACTTCGTGCGAAGTGCGAAAGCCGTCGAAGAAATGCAGGAACGGTACCCGCGCCCTTAAAGTGGCTGCCTGGGCGATGCAGGCGAAATCGTGAGCCTCTTGCACTGAGTTGGAACAGAGCAGCGCGAATCCAGTTTGTCGGCAGGCCATGACATCGGAATGATCGCCGAAGATGGAGAGGGCGTGTGTGGCCACGGTGCGGGCGGCGACGTGCATGCAAAAGCTGGTGAGTTCCCCGGCGATCTTGTACATATTGGGGATCATCAACAACAGCCCTTGCGAGGCGGTGAATGTCGTCGCCAGGCTACCCGCTTGCAGCGCGCCGTGGACTGCGCCGATGGCCCCGCCCTCCGACTGCATCTCCGTGATTTCGGGGACATCGCCCCATAGGTTCGGCTTATGATGCGCCGACCATTCGTCGCACCATTCCCCCATCGGCGAGGACGGGGTGATGGGATACAAGACGATAACTTCGTTGCTGCGATAGGCGACCGAGGCAACGGCCTCGTTGGCGTCCAAAGTAATCATAAGGTTCGCGCTCCTTTGGGCGTACAATCCCTCAAGCAAGGAGCGTGCCAAGAGGAGAGGGCTGCGAGGAATCGAGGGCCGAAGGCGAAAGATGAGCCTTTTTTCCCTTCGTCGCAATAGATATGCTTCGAGGAAGACGCGCCAAATGTGCGATTCGCGCCGAAAGTTGAGCGATCTCGTCTCAGCGTCGATTCACGAAGCTCGTCTCTCCCCGGTCTATACAGTAATCGAAGGAAAGGGGATTCTTGGATCGACCTTGAGGAGAAGTTTTATGAGCGAACACGATAGCGCCTTGGCGGCGGCCTTCGATCATCGCGCGGCAGAGTTCGAGCGCGCGCCAGTGCAAACCGATCCGGACATGCTTGCGCGTCTTATCCAAGCCGCCGACTTGCCGGCGGGAGGACTGATTCTCGATGGCGGCTGCGGACCCGGATTGGTAGGCGAAGCGCTGCTGAAGGCGGGCTATCGCGTTTTCGGCGTCGATCTGTCGGTGGAGATGATCGCTCGGGCTCGCCGTCGATGTGCCGCTTTCGGCGAACGTGCGGTCTTCGAGCGGCAATCGCTATTCGATTCGTTCTCTCATGGCCCCTTCGATGGTGCCATTTCGCGGTTCGTGCTGCATCATACGCCGGACCCGGCTGCCTTCCTTCGGCGGCAGGCAGAGTTGTTGCGACCCGGAGGCGTGTTGGCGGCGTGCGATCACACCGCGGACCCAGACCCCGAACGAGCGAATTGGCATCAACGCATCGAAATCGGCCGCGACCGCACCCACACATGCAATCCGACGCCGGGGCAAATGGTCGATTGGCTCGCCGACGCGGGATTGACCCACTTGCGCCTCGTCGAGGAACCGCTCGCACTGGACTTCGACGAATGGTTCGATCGCGGCACGCCATCGCAAGACAAGGTGACGGTTCGACAGTGGATGCTCTCCGGCGCATCGGCACGGGGGTTCGAGCCTCGCCTTCAGAAAGACGGTAGCGTTCGCATTGAGGGATGGCTGGCAATCGTTCGCGGTGTGAAACCGGTGTAGACGGTGATTTGGGAAAAGGATGGATCGACATGGGAGTGGATACGGGGTTGATCGTGAGCGTTTCGGGCATACGCGGCATCGTAGGTGAATCGTTGACTCCGGAAGCAGCGTTGGTGTTCGCTGCGGCGCTGGCCGGCCACGTTGGTGGCGGCGCAATGGTGGTGAGCCGCGACGGTCGGCCCAGCGGCGACATGCTGCGCCACGCTGTTCTCGCCGGTCTGACCTCGGCAGGCTGCACCGTCCACGATCTCGGCATCGCGCCGACGCCGACGGTTGGTCTGGCCGTGCGACGGCTGAATGCGGCGGGAGGTATTCAAATCACCGCCAGCCACAATCCCGCTCCGTGGAACGGACTCAAGCTCTTTGGTTCCGATGGCCGCGTCCTCAGCGCCGAGGAGGGGCGAACGGTGCAAGCGCGCTTCGAGAACGGCGACGTGCGCCGTGCCGCCTGGAACGCCATCGGCACGCAGCGCGACGAACGACAAGCCGAGCAATGGCATTGCCAGCGCGTTCTGGAATGTATCGACGCCCCGCGCATTCGCGCCGCCCAGCTGCGCGCCTTCCTCGACGCCAACGGCGGCGCGGGCGGGCCGCTCGGTAGCCTCCTTCTCGAAGCGTTGCATGTCCAAACGACCTGTCGCGGCGGCGAGGCCGACGGCGTGTTCTTGCACGAACCGGAGCCGACCGCCGACAATCTGCGCGACATTTGCCCGCTCGTCCCCGCGGCCAAAGCCGACATCGGCTTCGCTCTCGATCCCGACTCGGATCGCCTCGCCCTCATCGACGAGAACGGCCGCTACATCGGCGAGGAGTTGACCTTGGCACTGGCCGTGCAATTCCGTCTCCGCCACGAGCGCGGCCCGGTGGTCGTGAATATGTCCACCTCGCGCGTCAGCGAAGACATCGCCGCGCGCCACGGCTGCGTCTGCCATCGTTCGGCGGTTGGCGAGGCCAATGTGGCCGACAAAATGTTGCAAGTCGGCGCATCGATCGGCGGCGAGGGCAACGGCGGCGTTCTCGACCCGCGCGTCGGTCTGGTGCGCGATCCGTTTATCGGCATGGGCATGATTCTCAACCTGATGTCCGAGACGGGCCGCAAGCTGAGCGAACTGGTCGCCGAGCTGCCGGTCTATCACATCGTCAAGGATAAGTATACCGTGCCGCGGGAGTCGCTGCCGGAGTTGTATCAGGCGTTGACCCGTCGTTGGCCAGAAGCGAAAAAAGACCGCCTCGACGGTCTGCGGCTGGACTGGCCCACCCGCTGGCTCCACGTCCGCCCATCCAACACCGAACCCATCGTCCGCGTCATCGCCGAAGCGCCGCAAGCGTCCGAAGCTAAGGAACTGTGTCAAGCCGTCGGCGATCTACTATGACCTTGAGTACACGCGCGCAATAATTGCGGATCGCTGAAGCATTGTACTACTTCCCCTCCCTAGGCGCAGGGAAGCCGGGGGGATGCGCTCCGCTTCCCCGCTTACACTTCAGGCTCGGATCGCCACGTTTCGCGAATAATGCCGCGGCTCAACTCCCTTGTCTCGCCCACGAAATCGATTCGGATATCCTGGCTATTCCTCAATGAAAACCTTGAGAGCAGCTGTCCGCCGATGCTTTCATCCAAATCGTAGACAGCGTAGAAATCTCCGTTCTATGCCACAGGCTCCAAACGAAGCTACTCTTTCAACTTGAAGATGTGGATCTTTCCGCTCATTTCGCCGCAGAGGATCGTCTTGCCGTCGGGAGAGAGGGCGATCGAGGTCGTGAAGGCGACGCCTTTGACTTCTTTTTTGATCGAGCCGTCGTCGAGATCGTAGACGCGCGTAGGCCCGCCGAAGCGAGCGGCTACGCCAACATTGTTGCCGCCGCCGAAGGCAAGGGCGTCGGTGTTCCCGATGCCCTCCGGTTCGATGTCGCGCAGTTCCTTGCCTTCCTCCACGTCGTAAATGTGAAACCCCGCCTGGCCGAATGCGCCCATGACGCGCGAGAAATCCGTCGAGACGGCGATGGCTTTGGCCTCGCCCGGCGAGCCAGTAAACTTGCCCGATTTGAGCTTCTCGATGTCAAATAACCGGAGCATATGATCTTTGGACCACGAAACGAAGCGTTTGCCGTCGGGACTAAAGAAGACGCGCTCGACCTCGGCCTCGTGGGGGAACGGCTGCCAAACGGCTTGCTTGGTTCGTTTGTCCACGACGGGTGTCTTCGTTTTCGGATCGATAATGGGGATAATTGCTCCGCCGGCATGGTCGTAAATGAAGACGATGGAACCGCCGGGCGCTTTGGCATTGATGGCGGCGCGAACGTCCTTGTCGGCGGTGAATCCTCCGCCCACGATGGTGCCGCCGGCCGGAGGGGTGACGGTGACGAGAGGCTGCCCTCCGTCCACATCCCAACACAGCAGCCGTCCGGTGTTGTAGGCGATGAGCCGCGAACCGTCGGAGGAGATCGCCAGATGGCGAACGGTCGCGCCTAGCTCGAAGGATCGTAGGATCTTGCCGTCGTCCAAACTCCAGTAATCCACACGCGTGTTGCGCTCGCCGAAACTGAAAAAGTGTTTGCCGTCCGAGGCGAACGCCAATCCTTTGGCCGGAGAGGTGTAAGGGCTAAACGTCTTGTCGGGGTCCGTGGCGTCTTTTCTCGGCTTGGGTCTGGGCCGAATTCGGATCGGATCGTTCTCGACGGGGGGCGGAAACGCGATGGTGTCGCCGCTTCCCGCCTTACCCATATCGAGGGGCGGCTTGGGCGTGGGATCGACCGGCTTGGGCAGCGGAGTGTTGTTGATGGGCGTGGGAGGAGGGTTTTGGGCCACATCCGTTTTGTCGTCCTTTTTGAGAAGAACGATCAGACCGATGACGCACCCCACAAGCAGAACGAGTCCCAACCCGCCACAGCCGAGAAACAGCGGCAGCATCGAGCGCTTGGCTGGGTGTTCCATGACTTCGTCGTCGTAATCGCTGCCCGTTTGAGTGCGGTCGTCGAAATCGTCGTCGGCGCGTCCGGCTCGGCCGCGCGCGGGCAACTCTTCCAGAATCTCCGTGACCGCTTCGGATGGTCCTTTTTCCAGTTCCTCGATCAGATCGACCACCGACAGGGCCGAGGGCGGACGTTCTTCGGCGTCTTTGGCCAACAGATCCATGATCAGCTTGGACAAGCGAGGCGACAGTTCGGGGTTGAGTTTGCGCGGCGCGGTCGGATTCTCGGTGGCGACGGCGACGAGCGTGGACACGGTATCCGTCCCTTTGAACGGCAGTGTGCCGGTGGCCATACGATAGAGAACGCAGCCGAGACTGAACAGATCGCAGCGCGTGTCCACCTTCTTGCCCGCGCCTTGCTCCGGAGCCATGTATGCCGGCGTGCCGATGATCGCTCCTTGCTGGGTCAGATTCGATTCGCCGCGCACCGAGCGGGCCAGTCCGAAGTCGAGAATCTTCACGCGGCCTTTGTCGCCTTCGAGCCAGATGTTGGCCGGTTTGATGTCGCGGTGAATCATATTCCGCTCGTGGGCCGCTCCCAACCCCTCGGCGATCTCTTTGGCGATGCGCAGGGTTTCGTCGACTGGCAGCTTCCGCTGTCTCTTGAGGCGGTCTTCCAGCGATTCGCCTCGCAAAAAGGGCATGGCAATGAATGGCACGCTGCGATCTTCGTTGACCTCGAAAATCGGAATGATGTGATCGTGTTCGACGGCTGCCGCCGCCCGCGCTTCGAGCAAGAAGCGTTCCTTATTGGTGCCGCTCGCCGCCAACGCCGGCAGCATGGCCTTCAGCGCCACCAGACGATGCAGTTTGGGATCTTCGGCCTGAAAGACCACGCCCATGCCGCCCGCGCCCAGAATCTTGAGGACGCGATAGCTGCCGAGCCGTCCGATCTCGTCTTTCTCTTGTGCCGGAGCCAGAAAATCGCAGAGTTCGGCCTTGTGGTTGGCGACAGAGGGGGTGGCGGCCGTTCCGGAGTTGCTCTTCTTCAGCGAGGTGTTGCCGCGTGGAACCGCCGGCAAAATTGTCTTGGAATCGCGGTCGAGTTCCATCGAATCCGGCAGAATTGTCTTGGCATCGGCTGAGGAGACACCGTCGCGGGCGGTGTCGGAGGAGGACGGTACCGTCATCGGCTCTTGACAGTGGGGACATTTGCCCTTCCTCCCCGCGAACTCGTCTTTCACCTTCAAGCTTTTCCCACATCCCGAACAGAGAAAGGCGATCATCGCGCTCTACCTTTGTCGAATGAGATCTCGATTTCCAAAACATTACGGGCAACAAATAATAGACGAATCAGAACCGCAAATCGATCGCGAATCCAAGGCGAGCCGACAGCGTAAGCTGCCGGGTGAAAGAACCACCCGGCGGCGAAAACCACCCGGCGGCTCTCGCCGCCGATCGCCGGAAGCGGCTGCGGGACGAAAGAGGATTATCCCAGAATCCAAGGGAGATTCAAGGACGGTGTGCTAAAATGCGAAATACCTTGCGGAAACCGCTACGATACTGGAGTCGTCGCTCTCATGGATCTCTCATCGCTGGCCCGTGGACCACGAACCGCCGGACGGTTGGCTCAGATCGTGGCCATCCTCTGCAAGTACAGTTTGGCCGACTGGCTTAAGGCCGTCAATGTCCGCCCCATTCGTCGCTTTCTCACCGGCTTCGACGGCCAACCCATTGCCGGTCTGCCCACCGAGGTGCGCATTCGCATGGCCCTGACCGAGATGGGGGCGACGTTCATCAAGCTCGGCCAAATCCTCAGTACGCGCCCCGATGTCGTCGGACCCGTCCTGGCCCAAGAACTATCGTCGTTGCGGGACAATACCCCCGCCGATCCGCCGGAGCGCGCCCGCGCGCTGATCGAGGCGGAACTGCATCGACCGATTCAAGAGCTGTTCGCCGAGTTCGAGGATAAAGCGTTCGCCTCGGCATCCATCGGACAAGTCCATCGCGCCCGTTTGCACGACGGCCGGAGGGTCGTCGTCAAAGTGCTGCACCACAATATCGAAAACAATGTCGCCACCGATCTCGACATCATGACGGCGCTGGCCGATCTGGGCGAGAAATACAGCTCCGAATTGAGGAATTACCGCCCGTGCGCCACCACGAGGGAGTTTCGCCGTTCACTGCTGCGCGAGTTAGACTTCTGCCGCGAGCTGCGCAACATCCAAGAGTTCAGCCACCACTTCAAGGACGATCGCACCGTTCGCTTTCCCATGCCGCATCCATCGCTGTCCTCGCGCCGGGTGCTGACGCTGGACTATCTCGACGGCATCTGCATTAGCGACGTAGCGCATCTGAAATCGGCAGGACACGATCCGCAAACGATTGCTCGCCGCGGCGCGGACATCGTCTTGAGCATGATCTTCCGCGACGGCTTCTATCACGCCGACCCGCACCCCGGCAATCTCTTGGTCTTGGAAGACACGGTGATCGGCGTTCTCGACAGCGGTATGGTGGGCCGTCTCGACGACAACATGCGCGAGGCGTTCACCTCAATGTTGTTGGCGGCCCTCGCCAACGATTCCGGCCAATTGACCGACCTGGTGCTGCACCTGGCCCGCGTGCCGCCCGATCTCGACCGCGACGCCTTCGAGTTCGAGCTGCACGATTTCCTCGCCGACTACGGCTCGCAATCGCTCAATCAATTCGATGTTTCCGGAGCGCTAAACGGCCTTATCGACATTGTGCGCCGCTATCATTTGCTCTTACCGGCCAACTTGGCCCTCTTGCTCAAAGCGCTGATCGTCTTGGAAGGCACCTCGCGGCAACTCGATCGTTCGTTCAGCCTCGCCGAGATGATCCAGCCGTATTTTCATCGAGCCTTGCGGGAAAAGCTGTCGCCGCGCCGCTTCCTACGTCGGTTGCGGCGGACCTTGTGGGGATGGGATCATTTGCTGCGCACTTTGCCCGGCGATGTCGGCGACATCCTCGACCGCACCAAGCGCGGCCAATTCAAGTTCTACCTGGAGCATCGCCGTCTGGAAACGTCGTTAGGGTTGCTTGTCGAGGGGCTGGTGTCGGCCTCGCTGTTCCTGGGTTCGACGCTGCTACTCGGCCATCGCGTTCTACCGGAACCGTGGTTCAATGTCTCCATCCCCGGCTCACTCGGCGCGGTGTCAAGTTCCTTCCTCATCTGGCGCGTGTTAAGGGCGACAAAAAAGAGCCGCAATGAAATATAGACGGCGACTCGATTGCCCCTCTCCCTCCGGTCATTCGAGGGAGAGGGGTTGGAATGAGGAGGCCGAGAGGACGATAAGTTACCAGTCCGCGGGCATGGGCAGGCCGTCTCTTGGCGTCATGGCAAGGTTAAAAGTGACTTTACTGACGCCTCGGTTGATGATTTTCACGCTGCCATCTCCTAGACCGGCCAAGAGGGCCCCGGTGTGGCTGCTCGAGGGCCAGTAAAAGACGCAATCGGTATCGTTGACGACGCTGAATTGAGGCTGAATGTTGGGCGACAAGCCGAGGACCGCTGTGGTCACCGGGTGTCCCCAAGCGCCGTTCGGCCAAGGCGCGCCGACCAGAGGAGTATCGTATCCTCCTTGTCCCGCCCAACGATTGACGGCGTAGGTTCCCGCCGGACAATAGGCCAGCCTTTCGGTCCAAAAGATGGTATTGGATGTGCCATCGGGGATATCGGTGGGAATCCTGGTCCCGCCAATTTCGCGAAGCATGTTGACGTTCGGCGACCCAGTCGTCATGTACACCGTACCGAACACTTGAGCGTTCGCACCATAGGAGGTGTTCGAGCCGGGCGTTCCGGGAGCCAACCGAAGCGTGACATCGCTGGGACATTGGAAGACCTTAATCACGGTTGGACAGTTCCCATTCCAGCCGTTCAAGCTGTTTGCCGCGCGCGCGTCGTTGAAAATGCTCTCCTGTTCGAGGTTGGGTAAGAGCCAAAACGACGGAGCCCCGCTCAAGCCGGATGTCGAGGAACGCGGATAGCGTCCGTAGGCCGGCGGTATTTCGCTGTAAGTGGTAGAGGCATTGATCGTCGCCAAGCCGAGCTGCTTGAGATTGTTGGTGCATTGGGTGCGGGCGGCGGCCTCTCGCACTTTTTGCACCGCCGGCAAGAGCAACCCTACGAGAACGGCAATGATCGCGATTACCACCAACAATTCGATCAACGTGAAGGCCAAGCGACTGCGCGAGCGGAACCTCAGAACCCTCATGTGAGAACCTCCCGGATTCCAACGAGTACGGGCGAATACAAAAGAGACGAATAAACGAAGATATGGGCTTTGTGTACACGATCCATTAGCTCTCGATCTGGAACCAAATCCTTTCGATCGCTTCGTACGATTGGTTCAAAATGCAACGCTAACTAGCGTATGGAGCCGGAATGGCCGGGAACGGTTCTCCATCCGAAATGGACGATTCCGACTTCGATGGGTACTCGTAGATTATGTTTCATTTACATTAGCTGCACCCATTGGCGGCGTCAAGAAGCCGAATCCCTTTTGGAGAGGTCAACTTCCCCTGTGAGACCACTGAAAAAGTCGGGGGAGCGGGATGGTCGTAGTCCAACCTACCACCGGGAGGTTTGCGACCGATGTGACTCCCTACTGACTTTGTGTCGCTCAATACCTTCGAGCGGCAACGGTTCGCCCGATTGATGCCGCAAGATCATTTCTTGCTATAGATGCCGACAGCGAGTTGATAACCTGCACGAATGTGTTGCATGCCAACGGCAACGAAGGCGGTGGCGCGGCGCAGTCGATTGCGCAATACGAAGCGGCGTTATGGGAGTGTGATTTTAGGGGACCAATGTCGATGAAAACTCTGGAACGGCTCCTTCCTCACACCCCCAACCTAAGACTATTCACTCGTCCCCCACCCCCAACCCTCTCTCCTGAGTACAAGGGCGAGGGGGGCTTTGCGGATAGTCTCTCAAACGATGCGCATGAACAGCGGTTTCACTTTGCCGTTGTCCAGTTCCGCCGTCAGCCGCAGTTCCTCGACCTGACGCGGTTGGTTCCATGCGTCTTCGTAGCGCACCGCGTCCCAAGCTTGCGGGAAGTTGAAACTGTTGTAGATCGTCTTCGCCAACTGCGGGACGAACGGCTTGAGCAGAATGGAGACCCCGCGCAATAGTTCGACCGCGTCGGAAAGGATTCTTTTGACCGCTGTTTTGTCCGTTTTAACCAGCTTCCACGGTTCGGTGCGTTCGAGGTAGCGATTGGCCGGGTCGAGCAGTTTCAGCCAGATCATCTGTAACGCTTGATTGTACTGGCAGGATTCGACGTGTTCTTGAACCTGTTTGATGAGGGTTTGGATGTCCGTGTCGGTGTGGAACTCGCCGGGTTCCAGGCCGGCGGTGTCTGCGAGACGACACTCGTAGTTTTGCACGAGCAAGCGCGTAACGCGGCTGTAGAGATTGCCGAGATTGTTGGCCAAGTCGGCGTTGCACACCTCGACAAAGCGCTCCCAGCTAAACTCGCCGTCTCCGGGGAAGGGGCATTCGCGCAGGAAGTAAAAGCGAAACGCCTCGGCGCTGAACTTGGTGATGAGATCCATCGGTTCGACGACATTGCCGAGTGTTTTACTGATCTTTTGCCCTCCCTTGGCGTAAACGAAGCCGTGGCCGAAAACGCGACGCGGCGGCTCGATGCCGGCGGCCATGCACATCGCCGGCCACAGGGCACAGTGAAAGCGAGTGATGTCCTTGCCGATGACGTGCAAATCGGCCGGCCACCATTCGTCGAATCGCTCCTCATCCGAACCGTAGCCGATGGCCGTGATGTAGTTGAGCAACGCGTCGAACCAGACCCAGATGGTGAACTCCCCATCGAACGGTACGCGAATGCCCCAGGTTTGCCCGGAGCGCGTAATGTTCACGTCGCGCAGTTCCGACTGCACGAGATTTAGTACTTCGTTGCGCCGGCTCTCCGGCTGAATGAAATCGGGATATTCCTCGTAGAATCGGATGAGTTTCTCTTGGAACTTCGACAGGGCGAAGTAGTGGCACGGCTCGGAACGCCGAACCGCAGGGGTCTTATGATCGGGACAGCGATGATCCTCATCGAGATCTTTTTCGGTCTTAAAACTCTCACACCCCTCGCAATACCAACCCTCGTAAGCTCCCTTGTAGATGTAGCCGTTGTCGTACACCTTCTGAATGAACTTGCGGCAACCCTCGTGATGGCGTTCTTCGCTGGTTTGGATGAAGGCGTCGTTGCTGATGTCCAGCGCGCGCCAGACCTCTTGAAACTGCTTGGCCATGTCGTCGCAATAGGCTTTCGGCTCGACGCCCAACTCGGCGGCGCGCTTCGCGACTTTGACGGTGTTCTCGTCGTTGCCCATGAGAAAGAACACGTCGTAACCTTGCATTCGCCGATAGCGGGCTTGCACGTCGGCACCAAGTTTCTCGAAAGCGGTGCCGATATGCGGCCGACTATTGGGATAGTCGATGGCCGTCGTCAGGAAGTAACGCGATGGTTCGGTCATATCGAGCAAAGTCCTTTTTTATTGGAAAGCACCGGGTACACGAGTCGCCGACGTTCTTGTTCGTTAGTCCAGCCCTTTAGGGCTGGGATAGACGGTGGCAACGGTCGATAGGAACCTATCGGCTCTTTGCCGCGTGAGAGAGGCTAAAGCCCCGCTTCACCCTTCTTCGCCGTTGTACCCCAGGCCTGTAGCGCTGGACTAACGAAAAAATGCCTTCCCCGCGATCGGGCCGCTCACTCGCGACACCCTTCGGAATGCGCGGCATTCCTCTCTCTTCTTAGGAAGAGGAGGACCACAGGTCACGGGTTCGCCCATCAAGTAGCCCGTTCATCGGCGCGGATCGGCAAGTAAACTGGGGTTCAACGACTCACGAACGATGATCGCATTCCCGACCTCGCGCTGCTCCTGCCGCACGGTTTCGCTGTCGATCGCAACGAATGCGTCGAAGGCGCTCCGGCTGTAGTGGTCGAGATCCAGAGTCCGGGCGATGAGACGGATGAGAAAATGCCCTTCTACCGCGATCTCGGCGTTCCCGAGGTGTGGGTGATTCAACGCAACAGCCGCCAACCCACGATCCACGTTCTCAATCGAGGTCACTATAAGAGCCAGACGGCAACCTGCGAGCGCTGGGTTCCCATTCCGAGGCCGGGAAGCGAACCGATCGGTCGAAACGGGAAACGGGCGATTCGATTGAAGGGCGACGATTCGACGCGATAGGAGTTGCCTCTCTATCAGTCCAGGTTTATGAGCGGACAATTTGTCGCAACAACGGCGAATCGGCGAGGACGCGCTGGCCGGCTGCGCCGAGGTTGTTTTGTTGCAGGTCCACCAATCGCAAACGCAATCCTTCCGAAGATTCCGATCGACGCAAAATACTTTGTCCCAATGCTCGCACTCCGACGGGACCGACATCGTTGCCGTGCAGAATGAGACGCTCCAATTGGCTCAACACCGGAGACTCAGCCAAGGCTCTCATGCCACTGTCGCCGATGCGGTTGTGCGACAGATCCAACTCGCTTAGCCGCGTCAAGTGTTCCGAGACAATCAGGGCGCGGACATGGCGACTGTCCAGGCGATTGCCGCTGAGATCGAGAGCGTGCAAACGATTCAGTTGTTCGGACTCCGCAAGTGCCGCGATGGGCTTTGCAACACCGTGGGGATCGAATCGTATTCTCAGATGCCGAATGGGAGCGCGGCGAAAAATCCGCTTGGCGGCGACCAGAAATCGATCGTTCCAGACCACGATGTCGTCGATAAATCCCCGATGGAATCTCCAAGAGTGAACCAACCGACGAAGAGGCCGTGCCCATTTCTCCCCGCATTGTTCGAGGAGTAGTTGCTGGCGTCGGTCGAACTCCGCTCGCCGAGTTAAAGGCAAATCCTTACCGGCAAGGGCACATTGAACGCGGATGAATTCGGCGCGGTCGGCATCGCCGTATTCGTCGAGCCAATCGGCGAAGATCAAACGCGGCACATCGTCGTCCGGACATTCGAGAATCGCTTCCAGGAAGGCTTGCTCCTGATTTCTCATGCGCCATTTCTCCCGCAGGCGAACCGACAGCTTACTCAGCCTGGCTCGGAGATTCTACCCGGCAGCTTACTCAGCCTGGCTCGGAGATTCTACCCGGCAGCTTACGCTGCCGTCCGGAGATTCTACCCAGCAGCTTA
>JAKBCS010000136.1 GCA_021807595.1 Planctomycetota bacterium
CGGCGGCGGAGCGCGTCGCCAATTGGCTGCACGCCACGGCGTCGGAGATTCAGATTCTCGCCCGCGCCTGCGGCAAAAACACGGTTCACGACCTGGAGCCGGAAGATATGCGGGCCTTGACCTTGGAGGCGTCATTCCTCACCGGCTTGCCGTTGGCGGGCACGAATGCCGTCTTCGGTGGCGGTCCTGGATGGAAAGATGTATCCCGCGGTAAGGGAATGCCTTCGTAGCGCAAAAAACGCACGCTTGCCTTGCGAGTCCGCTGAATGGATCACATCATCGCCGGCCGAACGATGGGTCCAACTCGACCGCTTTCTTTTGATCCGCCTCTCCTTGTTCTCGATCGCCTCGTTGCGCGTAGGCGAGTCCGCGATTCCAATAAGCCAAGGCGAGATGCGGGTCGATTTCCAGGGCGCGCGTGCAATCGTCGATGACTCGTTTGGTATCGCCTCGGCTGAGAGATACCGCGCCGCGATAGACGTAGGCCATCGCCAACTTCGGTTCGCGGCGGATCACTTCGTCCATCTCTCGCATCGCCTTATCGGAGTTTCCGAGGCGAAGATTCGCCAGACCGCAATTCACATGAGCGAAACTGAGCGTTGGGTCGCGGGACAGAGCTTCGTTGCTGTCCTCAATGGTCTGCACATCGTCGCCTTTGTTGAAGAAGGCGGTGCCGCGCAGGGCATAGCCGCGCGCCAAGGACGGATTGAGCCGCAGCGCTTGGCTGGCATCGGCGATGGCTCCGTCGTTGTCCCCCTTGCTGAGGAAGGCGGCGGCACGGTTGAGATAGGCCAAGGCCATGGTCGAATCGTTGGCGACGGCTTGGCTGCAGTCGGCGATTGCCCGATCGAAGTCTCCCCGATTGAAGTATGCCGCGCCGCGATTCGCGTAGGCCAACGCCAAGTGGGCATCGAGTTCCAAGGCGCGCGAACAGTCGGCGATTGCGAAATCGAGTTCGCCCTTGTTGAGGTGGGCCGCGCCGCGATTGGCAAAGGCCAGGCACGATTGCGGATCGAGTTCGAGCGCGCGCGTGCAGTCGGCGATGGCGCGATCCATCTCGCCGAGATTGAGATAAGCGCCGGCGCGATTGGCGTAGCCGAGCGTCAACTTCGGATCGATTTCCAGAGCCCGATTGCAGTCGTCGATGGCCTGCTGCCACTCGCCGCGATTAAAGTACACCGAAGCACGATTGGCAAGCGCGAAAGCGCACGAGGGATCGAGCCGAATCGCCTCGGTAAACTCTTCAATGGCTCGGTCGAATTCCTGCTTCTGAAAGAGGGTCTCTCCTTCGTTGAGATGCCGATCGCGTTCCCTGTTGCCGCGACGCTGGACGAGGCTGACAATCATTCCGAACGCGACAAGCGAAACCAGAGCGATGCCGCCGAGAAGACGCCATTTCCCCGCCCGTTTCCGTTCGACGCGCGGCGGTTCCATGAATGGAGCGAGCGAGGGTTCCGTCGCTTGCGAGATCATGGGGTTCATTCCTTCCAATGGGTTGGTTGTTTCGTCCGTCTTGCCAGCCCGGATGCACGGCCAGGGACGACCTTACGCCGCTTCTTTTTCTCGACGGGCTTCGACGGATGGCGAGGCGTTTTGCGTCGGGCGCTTGTCTCGTTGAAAGGGGTAGAGAAATTGACCCAAGAAATCTTCTGGAAAGTCGTTTTCTCCGCTGCCGAACTGCTCCGGCAGCACGCCGCGCGGCATGTAAAACGTGCCGAACATCCAATCGAGCAGCGGAAAGGTGGAGGCGAAGTTTTTGTTGATCCCTTCGTTTTTCGTCGTGTGGTGCCAGCGATGAAACACGGGGCTGGCAAAGAGGTAACGCAGTGGGCCGAAGGTCCAGTTGAGGTTGGCGTGGGTCATCGCCGAATAGACGAGATTAAACGGAGCCAGCAGGATAAGCGCCTCCGGCGAGAATCCGAGCAGCAACACCGCCACATCGGCGATCACGAACGAGAAGAGATTGTTGATGGGATGAAAGCGCGCCGTAGACATCCAATCGAGCGTTGTCGGCGAGTGGTGAACGGCGTGGAACTTCCAAGCCAAGCGCGTGTGGAAAAAGCGATGGGCGACGTACAGGTACACGTCTTGGATTGCGAGGATGAGGATGCATTGCAACCAGAGCGGCCAATGTCGAACGGGCAACACATTCGGCTCCGCACCGGCAAACAGCCATTTGACGCCACCCCAGATCAGCAGCGTGCGCAGAACGCGTAGAAACAGAGGGACGATAAACCAATACAAGAAGTCGGTGGCCGCTCCGCGCGGATTCTTCCACCAGTGCATCCCGGGATTGCACGGCATCAGCCGCGCCAGAATTCCGAAGGCCAACGCCAGGCCGGCGATCCATGCCAGGGTGTTCAGCCAAAAATCCCCAAACTCGGCAATCCATTCCATGACGGTGATCCTCAGGCGGCGTGCTTACGCGACGCGGCTTCGGCGAATACGGCCAACATTTCTCGATAGTGATGCTCGAACGTCCATTGGGCCGCCGTCCGCCGAGCGGCCTGCGCGCAGGCGGAACGGCGGGCGGGATCGAGCAAGTGCTGAATTGCTCCGGCCAATTGTTCGCGGTCGTGCGGGTCGTCGATCACATAGCCTTCGCGCGGCGGACGCATCACCTCGGCTGCGCCATTGTAGCGTGTGGTGATGACGGGCAAGCCGCAAACGAGCGCTTCCAGAACGACCAGCGAACACGGATCGTAAAATGTCGGATGCACGAAGAAATCGGCGGCAAAATAGCAATTGCGCATGTCGGCGCAGTAGCCGGCGAAACGAATGCGATCGGCGATGCCCAGCCGCTGCGCCATTCGCTCGAACGAAGCGGTGTCGGGACTGCCGGCCACGAGAAGTCGAAACGGCGACTCGGCGGGCAAAAGGGCCACGGCGCGGAGCAGCGGCTCCAAACCCTTGAGGCGATAGTTCATGCCGGCAAAGAGCGCAACGGTGTGTTCGGGAGCCAATCCCCAATGCTGTCGCCATTCCAGTCGGCGGCGCGGACGGTCGCATTCGTCGAAGCGGTCGAGGTCGATGGCGATGCGAACCGTTCGTAAATTAGCCGAGTCGAGATGGTAATACTCTTCGAAGTGGCGGCGGACCATCTCGCTGATGGCCACCACGAGCAACGGTTGGCGTCGATATTGATGGCGGTCCAACATCAAAAAAGAACGGTGCGACGGATCGACCAACTTCAGCCAGCTTGCAAGCCGGCGCGTCCAGGGACGACGATATTTCAGTAGGTTATGATCGACGGTGGCGGCGTACAATCCACCTTGCGGATAGATCACGTCCACTCCGGGGAGCTTGTCGAATCCTACCGCGACTTGATGGTTCGCGGTAGCCAGCGCCCGCCGGCAGGCTGCGGCAAAGACCCAAGGTCGAAGAAAGCGCGGAACCCGTGGAACGTCCACGCGATGAATCTTCAGAGTCTCCGGCAGCGACGCTTCATCCCAACGGCGTGCGTACAGGTGAACCTCATGGCCGTCCAAAGTCAAGCGACGCGCCAACCCCGCGATGTAGGTTTCACACCCTCCTCGGCTCGGCAGCACGCTTTCATAACAGAATGCGACATTCATCTCGCCGTATCTCCCCGTCCGTTCTCCCGTCCCTCCGAACCGCGAGAAGAGAAAACGGCTCGCCGTCTATCTCCTGCAATTGAGGAAAAGTCAAGATCATTTTTTTTCGCAACCAGTGCGTTCACGTCTACCCGTCCTGTCTCGCTTGCCGATTTCGCGCGTTGTGACGCCGATAGCGCCGCCACCGATAGAGAATGAATCGGCGCAGCCATACCCAGCGCGGCCGATGCGGTCCATCGCCGCGGTAGGCGCGCCAAAACGCCAGCCGATCGCGTCCATCGACGCCGAGAATGTACGAAGAATAAAGCAATTGAGCGATGTCTTTTGTCTTCCATAGATCACCCAGCAGCGCATGATGACCGAGGCGGTGCAGGTCGATCATGGAGACACGGCCGCGCCAGCCTTTGGGGGGGATGCGCCGCGTGTCTTCGCGGGAGATGAAGAAGTGACAGAGATAAAGATCTTTGTGGAAGCAACGGCGATCGTGCAACATGCGCGTCGAACGGGCAATTTCGACGGCAAGGCTGCGTTTCCAAAGCCGAAACGCCTCCGGCTCTTGCCGGACGGCAGCAAGGGGAATGGCCTCTTGCAACGACATCATGCCGGTCAATTCCTCGACGGCCAGCACGCTGCGCAGTTTCCCCCAAGGACCGAGGAACTCGGCGGCGGCGACGGCTCTTGGGACGTTCATGCCTTGCCGTCGCGCCCACAGCAGGTGACGCCATTCCTGCCAAGCAGGCGACCAGGCGCGCCAAGGCCAGACCGTCGCTAACCATCCGCGCCAACGAGGTATGTCGTGGTGTCGCTTCAAGAAAACCGACAGTCGCCGAGTCCGTCGTTTCGATTCCTCCGCCGGTTCGAGAATCCATCGGCCCGTCGAACGTCCCTGCTTGGCGTTGAAGCGATCGGTCACGGGTTGATCCATGATCCGCTCCGTCCAGTCCGCGCCGGCGAAGCGCGGCCAATCCGCGCGCTGGCACCAGCGGCGGACGCCAAGAAATAATCGCCTCCAAAACGAAGCTCTATTGTTGGTCGCGGCAGTTTCCAGCAACTCGCCGCGTGCGGGCCGAACCGAGGGTTCCCCGTTCGCGCGGCGGCGCGGCGCGACGGGAGACGAATGATAGCCGGCGTGGAATCGACACACATCCGTGCGACTGCAACTGGCTGCGAGCAAGATCCGCCTCATGCGACGGACATCGCGGGCGGCGCGGCGCGGTCGACGCCGGCGCGAGGGGATCACGCTTTCGATGCCATCGACGACGACCGACGGCGCGCCGTTCGTCCGCCGCACGGCCAATCCACAACCGGCATCGTCCAGAACGAGATAGCAACTGGCGTCGTGCAAGCGGCGCAACAAGGAACCCGTTTGTCGCAACACGTCTCGCCGCTGAGCGGAATCCGACGCGGAACATCGACGCCTTGCCTGCCGAGCCAGCCACGCCTCCAGGGCGCAGGCATCCGTCAGCGGTTCGGCGAGAAGAAACGACTGTATCTGTCCGTCTCGTTGACGCCGTTGTCCCAAGGCCAATACTTGCGGCGCGAGAATGTTGTGCCTTTGCAAACGAAGCAAAAGGGCCGCCTGCCGTTGCTCCGGCGACACGGTGGACGACCGGGAACGAAATGCCAATCGCCCCATCGCCGCGGGTTGATTGCGTTGCACGAGCAATGCCTGGCCCGCGTTCGGCAGTCTAGGCCAGCGCCGTCGTATCGTGGCGTCGTCTCCTGGAGGCGGCAGATAGTCGGGAATGCGTTCGCCCAGTCGATCGTACAGCGTCGGCGTCACGCACAATGCTTCGCCGTCCAGACAAATCCACGCTTGAGGTCGAGCGGGGTGCTGTCGTTTTTCACAAATGTGCCGCCGCCCCAATAGTCGCTTTCCTTTTAGCTCCACAGATCGCACCGCCGATTGCCAGGAAACACCGAACGGAGATCGACTTCGCCAGTAGGCGCGCAGACAGAGCAAGCGTTCTTCCTCTCCGGCCAAGGTATCGTCCACCGTGGCGTGCAGCGCCGCCAAATCACGCCGACACACGCGCCAAGACAACGAATGGCTCAATCCGGCGCGCTGCCAATCGAGAATATGAATGCTCTCGTCGGTTGCATCAACGAAAACGTGATTCGCGTATAGGTCGGGATGGGCGTACCCCGCCGAGTGAAGGCGCGCCAACGTCCGCCCCAGTTTCCTCGCGATCCGCCGCCGTCGTCGCCGATCCGTCTCTCCTTTCAAATAGGAGCGCAACTCCACGCCTGGCACTTCGCGCAACAATAAGAAAGCGCGACCGCGCCCATCGTCTCCCGCTGCCATCCATTCCGGCCCCGGCTGGTCCTCGCGGCGCAAGGCTTGGAGAACCGATGCCTCTCGGAGCGAGCGCGACGAGAAGCCGAATCCGGTCAGCAGATTGGCCAAGCGATAGCGGCGCGTCACCCGATGTTCGCACTTCAAGTAGGCGTGCCACGTTTCGCCGTCCGCTTCAAACGCAATGCGCGCCACATGGCGATCCGGATGGCCGCTTACGATATGCGGCGCTTCTCCCGCCAGGTTCAGAAAGTCGCTGGCCTCGATCGCTCCCCGTTGGCGAAAGGTCGAGCGGTAGCGCGGCGCGATGACGACAAACCCCTTGTTGCGTTGGCGCGCGCGTCGGCGGATCGCCAGCAATCCCCCGACGAGGCAAGTGGCCGCCAGCAAGACCAAGGCGGTCGCGAATGGGTTCATATGGCCCGATCCTTTACGCAACAGGCGCGGCATTCCACGTCCGGCCGCGCGCCGGGTTAATGCAACAATCCCTCGGTGGTGGCAAACACTTCGTCGGGGGTCAGGAGCGTCATGCAGCGATGATCGAGGGGGCAAACCCGCCGTTGGCACGGGCCGCACTCGACTCGCTTCTGCAGATGGACGGCACGCGGATGATAGGTCTCCGTCCATTCGATGTGCGTCGGGCCGAACAGAGTGACGACGGGCCGATCGAAGGCGGCGGCAAAATGGCGCGGGCCGCTGTCGGTCGTCACCAACAAATCGGCACGTCGCACGCACGCCTTCGTCAGTCCCAGAGACAGTGGCGGTCCCTCGGCGAAGCAGGGAGCCGTCAGATCGGCGAGGGAATGAACGCGCGGATCATCGGCTTCGGCGGCGATCTCAGCGGCCAACTCGCGCTCCCTCGGTCCGCACAAGACGAGGACGGCGCTGCCGCGCTCCTTGGCCAAACGGCGCGCCAACACCGAAAAATAGGAGGAAGGCCAATGCTTTGCCGCACCGAACGCCGCGCCGGAATTCAGACATATCACTTCGGTATAGTTCTCGAATCGTCCCCGCGCCCAAACCAGGTCGGCGGCGCACTCGTCGGCGGAGGTGGTGAACAACTCCATGACACGCCCCGGAGGAGGACAGCCGGCGCATTCGGCCAGCCGATTGTAGGCGTCAATTACCGGACTCGGATGCAACTGGCCGCGCTCGTCGCGCAGCGGCGGCAGCGCGTCGGTTAACAGCATCGACCGGCCGTGGCGCGCGTAGCCAATGCGGCGACGACATCCCCCCAGACGCGCCATCAGAGCCGAACGCAGCGTATTGGACAAGAGAACCACCGTATCGACTCCGCGCCGCCGCAATTGCTGAGCCACGGCCAACACTCCTTGCGACCAAGGCCCGCCGTTGGCGAAAAGAATCTCATCGAACCAGTCGCCGCCCGCGAACACCTCAGCGACATAGGGTTTCATCACGCCAATGACGCGCGCCGCGTCGAAATGGTCCCGCAGTGCGCGCAGGGCCGGTGTCGCCATCACCGCGTCGCCGATCCAGTTCGGTAGGAACACCGCGACATTCATGAACAATTCACCCATTCCCCCTTGCTCGTGCGCTAGCTCGCGCGCCAAGGAATTTACGCCGCGGCGAGCCGTTGCAACAAGCGCGTCGTCGAATGGCCTTCCCGCAATTGTGCCAAATGCACGCGCCCGCCATGCGACTCCACGAAGTCCGCCCCCACGACATTCTCGCGCCGATAATCGGCACCCTTCACCAGCACGTCGGGGCGAATCGCCTCGATCAAGGCCAGTGGCGTAGGCTCATCGAACAACACGAGATAATCGACGGCTTGCAATCCGGCGAGAACCAAGGCGCGGGATTCGGCGGGGTTGATGGGTCGAGTCGGCCCCTTGAGCGCTCGTACACTGCAGTCGCCGTTGAGTCCGACCACCAGAAGGTCGGCCTGATCCCGCGCTTCGCGCAAATACTGCACATGACCGGCGTGCATAATGTCGAAACAGCCGTTGGTGAACGCCACGCGCTGGCCCAGAGACCGACGTTTTTGCAACTCCAACATCAGCGATTGGAGCGAGTGCAGTTTTTCCAAACCCTCCTCCGGCGCGCCGCGCAGCAGATCGCGCACGATCTCTTCGCGGGTGACGGTGGCCACGCCGATTTTTTCGACTTCCAGCCCTCCGGCAATGTTGGCCAGTCGAATGGCGGGAGCGTAGTCCGCGCCGGCTGCCAGCGCCATGCCGAGAACCGCCAGCACCATGTCGCCGGCCCCGGTGATGTCGTACACCTGACGCGGCCGCGTGGAGAACAGTTCGGCCCGACCGTCGGCGTGTACCATCGCCATGCCCTCTTTGTCGAGGGTGACGATGGCCGCTTCCAGGTCGAGATGTTCTCGCAACTGAGAGGCGCTCTCCATCGCCGCCGCCGTGTCATTCAAAACGCGCCCCGTCGCCAAGCCCGCCTCCAGCCGGTTCGGCGTGATGGCCGAGCAGCCATGATATTTACGATAATCGCGACCGCGAATGGGATCGGCCACGACGCGCGCGCCCCGCGCTCGCGCCGTCGCGATGGTGGCGGCCAGGACATTCGGCGTGCAAACTCCCTTGTCGTAATCGCTGATAAGTACAATGTCGGCGCGCTCCACTTGCCGCGCGATGGCCTCGATCAAACGCCGTTCGCACGCCTTGGCCAACGGCGTTCGCACCTCGTAATCGACGCGGATCATCTGCTGGGGGTGTCGGTGCTGCGCTCGCCCGATGTAGCGCTCCTTGACTGTGCTGGGTCGTGTGTCATCGGTGGAAACCGCTTCATCGTCGATGCCGAGTTCCGTCAGCGTCCGTCGAATGCGCTCGCCGTCGGCGTCGTCGCCCACGACCCCTGCCAGGGCCACGCGCGCATCGAGCGCGCGCAGCAATGTCGCCACGCTGCTGGCCCCGCCCAGGCGCTCCTCGCGTTTGTCCGCGTGCAACAAAATCACGGGTGCTTCCTGGCTGATGCGTTCGGCGTCGCCCCAAACGTATCGGTCGAGCATCAGATCGCCGACCACCAGCACGCGCGGTTGACCGAGGTTCCGCACCAGATCCACAAGGTCGCTCGACATGGCAATCTCCCTTCGTTTAGTCGAGACCCGAAGGGAAGCGCGAGAGCAACGCGCTCCCCTTCGGGTCGCGGCTAAACGATTTTCGGCATCACGCCGCGTGTTCGAGGGTGAGAGAGGTCGAACGATGGCCGGCCAGTTTGCACGCCGTCGCCGCGTGCAACAGCGGCAATAAAATCTCGTGGTGGCCGGTTAGTTCGATCCCCTCATCGCCGGGACGATTCAGGACGTTGACCGTGCTGCGATAGCGCGATTCCTTATCCACGTTGACGGTTACCAGTCCGTCGAGGTTGTGGCCGAAATTGCGAACCACGCTGACGGCTTTGAGCAACACTTCCGGCATCACCACGGCACTGCCGAGGTTCATCCAGATACCGTGTTGCATCCCGGCGACCACGCTGCACAGCAACCGGAAATCCAACAGCGAAGCCGCACCCAGGGCCGCGCCAGAGACGTGCGGGTGCATGTGAACGATGTCCGTTCCCAAGGCGACGTGAATGGTACAGGGGATACCGGCCCGGTGGGCGGCCAAGACCAGGCTGTTTTCGGCGTAGGGACAAGCGAGTCGTTCGAGATGACGGCCCAACGCGGCACCGAGTCCGATTTCGTTCTCGGCACCGGCGCGAGCGGCCACGGCGAAGGCGTCGGCAGTCTCCCGTGCCATGCCGAACTTGCCGGCGTGCAGACTGGCCGACACGTCTTCGCTGGTCTTGCCGGCCCAGGCTAACTCGAAATCGTGAATCGCCGCCGAGCCGTTCATGGCCACGGCCGTCACCAGGTCGCGCTGAATCCAGTCGATGAGATAGGGAGCGCATCCGGCTTTAATGACGTGCCCGCCGAGCGCGGCGACGACGGTTCGCCCATCGGCATGCGCGCGGCACAGGTGATCGCGCACGCGCCGGAGAGCGTTGCCGGCCAGCTGGCGCGGCAAACAGTCGAGCCATTCGGCGACGGTGGCCTCGGGAGACACCGGCTGGCCGAGGTCTTCTTGGAACACCTTCGACGGGCGCGATTCCAAATCGTAAGTCTTCAAGCCGTTCAGATCGAAAGGTTTCATCATCATCTCTGCTCTGGGTTTCACAAACGCGGCGGCTCACGCTGCCGGTTCGCCGGGGGGAAGAACGGATCGCAGACGCTCGTCCAGAACGTCTTGGCCGACCTCGACGCTTAGGCGAATCCGTAAAAACCACAACGAACGATCTTCTAAGTGGGTCACACGAAGTTTCACCAGATCTTTTTGCGTTGTAACAATCGTCGAACCGGTGGGCAACCTCGCCGCCCAACGGCGCAACTCCTCGACATCTTCGCGGCGATAAGCGTGATGGTCGGCGTAGATGCGAAAATCCTCCAGCCGCGCGCCGAGATCGACTAACGTGCGACGAAACGCTTCCGGGTTGCCGATGCCGCAGAAGACGGCGACCGGCCCCTCTCGAAGCGTCGCCAGCTCCACCGTCTCTCCATCGCTGTTGACCAAATCCATCGGTCGATGATTCGTCTCCACCACAGGAACCTGCGGGGCCAGGCGAGAGATGGTCCTACGCAATCGATCGCACTGTTCCGGCGGCGATTGATCGCGGCGAGTCAAGAGAACAACATCGGCGCGACGCAGCCCCTCGACCGGCTCGCGCAGCAAGCCGCGCGGCAGCAAATGGCCGTAGCCCCAAGGCTGAGTCGCATCGATCAACACGAGATCGAGAGTTCGCTCCAGACGGCGGTGCTGAAATCCGTCGTCTAGCACCAGGATTTCGCTCTCCAACTCCTCGACGGCCGTTTGCGCCAATTCGACCCGATTCGCTCCTTGCAGATGCGGTACATCCGGTAGATTCTCTTCCAGCATCAGGGCTTCATCGTTGCGCCCGCCCTCGCTGCCGTAGCCTCGGCTAAGGATGGCCACGCGGCGGTCGAGATTGCGATAAAAGCGAGCGACATACTCCACGCACGGTGTCTTCCCCGTGCCTCCCACCGTCAAGTTGCCGACACTTACGACCGGAACCGACGCCTTCTGTCGACGGATCCACCCGCGCTCGTAGGCAAAGTTCCGGCTTCGCACCGCCAAGCCATAGGGCAAAGCGGCCAGACGCAAAGCCAGTCGCTCTACACTCGGCACGAACCCATGCGCTTCGCCAGAAATCAAACGCGGATAATGAGAGCCGGGACCGCTGCTCGCGTATCGCAACGAGATGGGGATGCCAGAAGTTGAGAAGCGAGTTGCCAGCAACGGGCTTCCATTCCCTTTGTTAAGGTCGGCTTGTCACCGGCGAGACATTTCCTTATGCCTCGCTTACAACCCGGCATGCCGTTCGATTCTTTGTCGTAGCCCGCCGAGCGGACGATGTTATATCTCGACTGTCTTTACGCTGTCAACCGCTATCCGCTCGGCGACGTGATCTGCCGCGTATAAACGGTCGAGCGCTGATAGGCTGATAGGATGGAGGAATCCGATTCGACGCACGAAGGAGAGATTCCCGCCATGTCCTACGAACGAGCATTCCTCGAAGCGATCCGCGAAACGCCGGACGACGATGCGCCGCGCCTGATTTACGCCGATTGGCTCGACGAGCAGGGCGGCGGCGAACGCTCGGCGCAAGCGGCATTCATTCGCGCTCAATGTCGTCTTGCCGCTCTCGCCGAAGACGATCCGGCGCGAGAAATACTCGAAGACGAAGAGGCCGAACTTTTGGCCGAATACGAGCGCGCGTGGACGCAGCCCTTGCACGGCCTGGTCGAAGATTGGCGCTTTTCGCGCGGCTTCCTCGAACACGTTCAGATTCGCGCCGACAATCTGCTGACTCATGCCGAGCGGCTTTTCGACTTCGCGTCGCTGCGTTCGCTCCATGTGCTGATACCATTCAAGGACGTGCCTCTCCTCGCGTCTTGCCCCCACTTGCGATGGATCGAAACCCTGGACTTCGCCCGTTGCCAACTCAACGATCGCGCTCTGCAACACCTTCTCTCTTCGCCCCATCTAAAGCGTTTGCGAGCGTTGCATTTGACCGGCAATAATATCAGCGCGCCGGGTATCCACGCCCTGATTCGGTCCCCTTTGTATCGAACTCTGCGTAGCCTCGATCTAAGCCGCAATATCGCCATTGGAGATACGGCAGCTCGTCTTCTAGCGCGAACCGAGCGCGCGGAGCATCTCGAATACCTCAACCTGGCCGACACCAACCTCGGTCTCAACGGCGCATTCGAACTCTTTCAATCGCACGCTCTGCCGAGTCTATCCGACCTCAACGTTTCGCGCGCCCACCTGCCTTCCACCGTGCCCAATTTACATTTGCGGACTCCGTTCGAAGTCAACCTGACGTGCCTGAACCGACTCGATGCGAGCGGAATTCGACAATCTTCTCACTTGACGGCTTTGCTGAGTTCCCCGTCGCTCTGTCGTCTCCGTGACCTCCATCTGCGCGATAGTCAGGCCGAGAGTAGGACGATCGAATGGCTGTCCCGGTCGCTCTTTGCATCGAATCTGCGCTCGCTCGATCTACGCAACAACCGGCTGAACGCGGAGGGAGCGCGGTTGCTCGCGGAATCGGTACAATTTCCGTCTCTGCGAGCGCTAAGTCTCGATGCCAATAATCTGCGCGACGAGGGAGCGATGGCCGTCGCCCAAATGGCGAACCTGCGGTCGCTCTCCCTTGCGGGCAACGGCATCGGCGGCCCCGGACTGAAAACGCTGGCGGAATCGAATCGGCTCGGCGAACTGCGCGCGTTGAACCTCGCCAGCAACTTTATCAACGCCGAAAGCGTCCGCGCGTTGGCCGAGTCCCCTCATTTGCGACTCCTAAGAGGGCTTAATCTCAGCGACTCCTTTTTGGAAGAGGAGAGCGGACGCATTCTAGGATCGACGGCGAATCTTCAGCACCTAACCGAGTTGCGGCTGGCGAAAAATCTTCTCGGCGACGCCGGCGCGAGGGCTATTGCCCAGTCGCCGTGCTTGCAGCGATTGGTCCTGTTGGATTTGAACGACAATCGCATCGGCAAAGCCGGCGCGGAGGCTTTGTCCACCGCATCGTGGCCTCGGATGCGCCGTCTCGACGTGCGCGGCAACGTGTTTACCGACACGCAAGAGAATCTCCTGCGGGGAAGTTTCGGGGAGGCAGTGATGCTCTGAAGGAATATCTTGCTTCGCTCGCCCTGTCCTACAAAGGGCTTGAAATCTTTTCGCCGTTTTTTGTTCATGACCTTTTTCCTGCTTCTCTCCTCGCAAGAAACGGCCAACCCATTTCACTTAGAGTCTGTTCCGAAAGCTCCCCTGTACTCAGGGGAGAGGGGAGCTTTCGGAACAGACTCTTACCGGATTATTGCTTTGCGCGCGGATGGATTTCGTAGTTCCATTCGCCATGATACGCGTTGCGTTTCATGTTGCATGTGGCCAATTCCGCGTCGCTCACTTTCCGGCCCTTCTCAGATGTGCCTTCGTCGATCCAGGCATGGACTTCCAGTCCCGTTTCGGTGGTCGAGTTCTTTCCGTCCCGTTCGGATGGTGGGATCCGACAGGCCCGTGGCCAGCGCGCGGCTGGGTTGACTCCAACCCACTTTCGGTAACTTATTTTGGCGCGACTCCTTACGGTCTCGGCTCGGTTTGTTGGCTCGGCTCGGTTTGGCTCGGAACTGCGTAGGCACTGATGTCCCAGAGGCGAACCGATTTGTCCTTGCCGCCGCTGGCCAAATGTTTGCCATCCGCCGACACGACCAACACGGAGACCGCCGCCGCGTGTCCGCGCAGTCGTGCTATCTCGCGCTTGGCCTTCGCGTCCCAAACGACAACGACTCGATCCACCGCCGCGAACAGAACCTTGCCATCGCCAGAGTAGGCCACATCGTTGATGGCGCGCCCGCCCGTGCGCCAAGTGTCGCGGAGCTTACCCGTGGCTACGTCCCACATTACCACATCACCCGGCTTAGTATGGCCCAACGCCAACGTCTTGCCGTCCGGCGTCAGCGACAGCACGCTGCCCAGATAAAACTTGCCGGCGCGACCGTATTCCTTACCGTTAGCGACCCGATAGACGCGCACCGGAGTTCCATCCATGCACGGCACGGCCACATATTTACTATCTCCGGAAAAGACGACTCCGGGAAGCGTGCGCAATTTATCGCCTTTCATCTCGATCTTGCCGATTCGTTTGTCCTTGTCCACATCGAACAGGAGGATAGCGCCGTCCTTAATCGACTTGACAACGGCGACTTTGCCATCGGGGGAGAACGCCAACGGTTCCATCGTGTTCTCCAGCCATTTCCACGCCTTGGGTAGATCCGCCTTGGGAATGGGTGCCCCCACTTGGCCGATTTTAAGGTTGACTCGGCCTTTGCCAACTTTGGGTTTCGCGCCGCTGATTTCCGCATCCACATCGTAGATGCCTTGCATCATCGTATCGGGGCCGACCGGGTTCCAGGTGGCCATCGTATGGAGATGAGGTGAAGGCAAACAGCCGCCGTTTAGCAAAACGGCGGGATTGAGTTTAGTCACTTTACGCGGTGTGAAGTTCCAGGCGACGAAGTTCGTGATCGGATAGCCGGGACCGCCGCCGCCAATACCGTAACCGGGCTTATGCGGCGGTTGATAATGCGTTTGTACGATAAGGCTCTTACCGTCCATCCCGAAAGTGATCTTGGTCACTTCTCCCATCAAATCCGTCAATTTGCCCTCTTCGCGTGGTGTCGCGGGTTTGTCCGCAGCACGAGCGCATGGGACGACGAAGCAAACGAGAAATACCACTGCCACTCGATTCGTGTGTTGCAAAGACATGCCGAAGCCCCTCCATAAAATCGGGCCAACTCTCCCAACCACAATCATACGCTCCCTCGCCGTTCGGCGTCAACTTGCACGCAAGACGTTTTTAATAATGCACCATATGAATGGCAGATCGAGTGTGCGAGTCCTATAGCGATTACAATAGACATATTGAGTTTCTCTACATCGTTAATATCGCGATACTCTCTCATCGCGCCCATAATCTGCGGTCGAGACTGCGATAGTTAATGGCTTCTTGCAGATGGCTCGCGCGAATCGCATCGCTGCCGTCGAGATCGGCAATGGTCCGCGCCACGCGAAAAGTGCGGCCGTGGTCGCGTGCCGATAGCCCCAGTTCCTCCATCGCCGTTTGCAACAAGGTTCGACTATCGGCGTCCAAGATGCAACGACGACGCAATTGTCGGCTGTTCATTCGGCTGCTCAGACGTTGACCGTCGCCGCCGGAAAGAGAGGACGGTTTTGATAAGTAATTATGATAATAGCCCTTACGATGAAAGTGTACTTGCATCCTCTCGCGTCAGCGCGCGGAGTGAGGATGCCGAGCGGCGTCGCGGCTTGTGGCGGCAGTTCGTAATGGATGAAAATGCTCGAGAACGGGAGATCGAGCGCGGCGAATGGGCGTTAGGGGAGGGGTCGTTTCG
>JAKBCS010000266.1 GCA_021807595.1 Planctomycetota bacterium
TCCGGCAGCGGATCGCCTTGCCAATCGAGTCGCGGCTTTCGCGGCTCGGCTTTCGTGGCGGCCTGTTGCGGTTTGGCGGATGGTGCTGGTTTTGCGGTGGGTGAGTCCGTGTTCATGCACAATGGGCCAATGGCGGCGACGCTCAGCGCGGCCAACAGTGATATTCCGGCAAGCCATTTCGTCAGCGCGCTTCCCTTGGCTACGGAATCGGCGAGAGCGACCGTCGCCGTGGCGGCTAGGGGTTTGCCCAACAGCGCAGACATCGCCAGACGCACCGTCGAAAGCGCCAGCACGGAGGGAAGCGCCGCGCTGGCCACCGCTTCGGTCAGAAGCATGGCCACCAGTCCCGCCGGAGCCGTGAAACCGCGACGGATAAGGCGCTGTTGCAACAATTGCCGGGCTTTGACCAACCGCGACGTGACGGAGCTTTTCGGACAACCCAAGTCGCGGGCCGCTTGTTCGTGCGTCTTGTCCGTCAGATAACAAAGGACAACGGGCATCCGATATTTTTCCGGCAAACGCTCGATCTCTTCGTCCAGAGCCGCGCGCAATTCTTCGGCGATCAGAGTCTCGCGGCACTCCTCGCTCAGGATCTTCGACGCGCCGTCGCGTTCGCTTTTGTGCCGTCGTGCCGCTTGTGCCCGCGTCTTCAGGGCCAGACGCACGGCGACACGATGCAGCCAACCCGCAAGCGATTCGTCTTGGCGGATCGTGGCCGCCTTGCGAACGAGAACGAGAAACGCCGCTTGAAACACATCTTCGGCTTCGTGGCCATCGCCGAGAATGCGGCGGCAAAGAGCCCAAACCATCGGACCATGCCGCTGCACTAACAAGGTGAACGCCGCTTCCTCACGCTGGGTGCGAAAGCGTTCGAGCAAGTCGGCATCGCTGAGTTCGCGCGAACGATTGGGGTCGGTCAGTATCCGCAAATGCTCGAGGAATGCTTGCAGGGTGGTGGCAGGCATGGGTTGTCTCCGTTGCCATCGTCGATCGTTTCTCCACTCTATTAGAGCCGCCGACCGTGCCGTTGACCGAAAAAATCTGAAATCTTTGAGCGGTGTCTTAGATTTTGTCTTATAAGCCCCTCTCCCCCTGTACTCAGGGGGAGAGGGGTTGGGGTGAGGGGGCGAGGAAGCGGCGAAAATCCGCCCCTCACCCCCAACCCCTCTCCCCTGAATACAGGGGAGAGGGGGGCTTATGGGACAGTCACTGATCTGAAAAGCAGAGATCCCCCTGACTTTGCTCAGGCAATAAGTTCCTTGACGACGTTGCCATGCACGTCGGTGAGGCGGAAGTCGCGGCCGGCGTAGCGGTAGGTGAGGCGTTCGTGATCGAAGCCGAGGAGGTGCAAGAGGGTGGCGTGCAGGTCGTGGACGTGGACCTTGTTCTCGACGGCCTGGAAGCCGAACTCGTCGGTCGCGCCGTGGACGTAGCCACCCTTGACGCCGCCGCCGGCCAGCCACATGGTAAAGCCCCAATGGTTGTGATCGCGGCCGTTGACCTTGCCGGCGTTGGCACCCGGCGTCGGCAGCTCGACCGTCGGCGTGCGGCCAAACTCGCCGCCCCAAATCACCAGCGTATCGTCCAACATGCCGCGCTGTTTCAGATCGACCAACAGCGCGCCGATGGCTTGATCGCACTCCTTGGCCAAACGGCGATGATTGACTTCAATGTCGTCGTGGCTGTCCCACGGTTGGCCCGCGCCGTGCCACACTTGCACGAAACGCACGCCCTTTTCCAGCAGACGCCGAGCGATCAGGATTTGCCGGGCCTGCGTGCCAGAGCCGTACATCTCGCGGATGTACTTCGGCTCGCGGTTGACGTCGAAGGCGTCCGTGGCATCCATCTGCATGCGATAGGCCAACTCGAACGATTGGATGCGCGCCTCCAGTTGGGCGTCGTTTTGGCGGCGCTGTTGATGGCGTTCGTTCAGCTGCCGCAGCAGGTCGAGCTGGCGGCGCTGTTCCGGCAGCGACTGCGAGGTATTGCGAATGTGTTCGATCAGCTTGTCCACTTCGGTGTGGCGCGTGTCGATGTAGGTACCCTGATAGGCACCGGGCAGAAAGGCGGATTGCCAATTCTGCGTCTCCTGGATGGGATAGCCGCCCGGACACATGGCGATGAAGCCGGGCAGATTCTGGTTCTCGCTGCCCAGGCCGTAGGTCAGCCACGATCCCATGCTCGGTCGAATCTGTCGGGCCTCTCCGCAATTCATCAGCAACAGCGACGGCTCGTGATTGGGCACGTCGGCGTGCATCGAGCGAATGACGCAAATGTCGTCGATGCTGCGGGCGGTGTGCGCGAACAGATCGCTGACCTCGATACCGGATTTACCGTATCGCTTAAAGGCAAAGGGCGAGGGATAGGCCGCGCCGGTTTTGCGTTCGGTGCGAAGATTGGTGCGCGGCAACAGCTTGCCGGCGTACTTTTGCAGCGACGGCTTGGGATCGAACGAATCGACATGCGAGGGGCCGCCGTTCATGAACAGGTGAATCACGCGCTTGGCCTTGGGGGCGAAGTGCGGCCCCTTGGGTGCCAACGGCGAGACGGAGCGTCCGGCATCCGGCGCGGCCAGCAATCCCTGCGACGCCATCAGGTTCGCCAAACCCAGCGAGGCGAAGCCCATGCCGGAGCGAGTGAGAAAATCGCGGCGCGTCAGAGGGATAGAGATATTTTTCATGTCTGATCTCTAAATACTATGGTGTCATTTACTCGAAGAACTCGGCTACACGGCACTGGAAACCGGGCAGCACATCCTCGCCGGTCAGCGTGGCGTCGTGCCAAAGCAGACGACCTTCTCCAGGTTGTCGATACACCGTCACCGTGCGTGCTTCCGGATCGACTATCCAGATCATGCGGACGCCGCGGTCCAGATATTCGCGGATCTTATCCTGCGTCGTTTGCCTTCTGCTGCTGGGCGATTGAATTTCCACGACCAGATCGGCGGCTACGTCGGGGTACACTTCCGGCGTCCGATCCAAGGGAAGCCGTTCGGCGCTCCAGAAAGCCACATCGGGGCCGCGAACCGTATCGGGATCGAACTCCGTTTGCAGACCACTCTCGACAGTGACCCGGCCGTTGCGAGTGGAACGCGCGTATTGACGCAGCAATGAGCCAACGGCGAGCTGCACCTCGCCGTGACGAAATCCTGGTGCGGGCATGGTGACAATCACTCCTCGAACCAACTCTTCCTTGGAGCCGTCCGCCGGGTCCGGCATGCGAGCAAATTCGGCGGCGGTGATCGCCCGAACAGCCGTTGTCGTCATGCGTTCTCCTCTCTTAATCGAACTTCATCAACCAATGCAAACGCGCTTATGTTCCCGGATACCGACCGTTTACCGTTAACTCAACCTCTTCAAGGTCGCCGTGGAAGGTGGCCGTGAAGTATTGGAGGAAGCCGATAAATCCAAGCGCAGGAAAGCGCAGCGGGGCGGGAGTGAAGCCGACCCATGCTTCCCATTCTCGGCGCTCGTTCTTATCGGCGATGCGCAAGGTGACCCGCG
>JAKBCS010000267.1 GCA_021807595.1 Planctomycetota bacterium
CCCCTCGCCCCTGTACTCAGGGGAGAGGGGCTTCTAAAAAGCTCCCCTCGCCCCTGTACTCAGGGGAGAGGGGCTGGGGGTGAGGGGTGCATTTTTCTGTGGGTTCTCGCCCCCTCACCCCAAATACAAAGGGAGAGGGGCTTCTTGGGATCGCCTCTCAGGGTTGGGGCGAGGGGCTGGCGTCTCCGGGTCCGAGAACGCTGTCTTCGCGCGCCTTGCCGGCCTCGACGCGATTGTCCCAATTGAGGAAAATATCGTCGCCGTTTATACCGGCGTTGCGGTTCGTGCGCCAATCGACGTTTCCGCCGAGATAGAGGACGTTTTGTCCTTTTCCCCCGTGGTTGAAGCTGTTGCTTTGGGCCGGACTTTCGAGCAAGTCGGCGACGATGGGCAGCTGATCGCCGGAATCGGCGCGCAAGCCGTGGTAACCCGCCGCGTCGTGGTATCCCAAGGTGTAGGCATAATCGCCGGACAGTCTCCGCGCTTCTTGACGAAACGCAGCCGAGTCCTTGGAGTACAATTTCTCTAACTCGTACATCGAAAGGGGCTTATCGGGTCGGCGGTCCTTGGCGGGGCAATTCAAGGAGACATTGTTGGCGAGCATGCCACTGGCCCGAAGCGTAGGGACAAACATGCCAGCCATGCTGTGCGAACCGGACTCTTCGATGCGTGGGAAATAGCCTTCGTTGACATCCCGATAGCCTTGCAGACCCGTCCAGATCTGAAGCAAGTTGTTTTGACATTGACTCCGCCCATCGTATTCGCGCCACACATGCACCAAATAGGAAGAGCCGATGCCTCCCAACAAAATCAAGAGCAGGGCGGCCACCAAGACATCGGGACGGCGCAACCAATGGCGTGGAACGGGCGTCGCTTGACTGCGCGGCGGCAGCGGCGCGTCCGGCAATTTGCGACAGTGATGTTCGGCCACCCGAGCCAAAGTCGAAAGGACGAGGCCCGGACAAGGCGGAGACGGTTCTCGGTCGGCGGCCAACGGCGCGAGTGCCCGTTCTAAAGCCTTCGCCGACGAACGCAACTCTGGCGACTGCCGTAACGAACTCTCGATCTGTCGTTGCGTCTCGTCGTCGAGCGCTTTCAGCAAATATCCGACTAAGTTTTGTTCCATAGTAGATCGGACCTTCTTATCTGCCGCGTTTGCAGACGGGTTGGGCAAACTGCCGTCGGATTGCGTCATACTTCGTACATCGACGGCGATTCGCTCCAGGCTTCCTGAAGCTTGCTCAGTGCCGCGTGCAGCCGCGATTTCACCGTGCCGACGGGGATGTCGAGAACGTCGGCAATTTCTCGATACTTCAGCCCTTGATAGTAGGCCAAGAGTACGACCTGGCGCAAAAAATCGGGCAATCGGTCTACCCCCGCGCGAACGCGCTCCCTGCGCTCGTCGGCGGAGAGATTCTCGAGCGGCGACGCGCCTCGACTCTCCAGAGAATCGAGTAGACTGCGTGGTTCTCCGTCGCTTCCCTCGGCGCGTTGCTGTTCGAGGCTGAGAATCTGATGCCGTGCGTTGCGGCGCAGAGCGTCGATGGCCTGGTGGGTGGCAATCGTGTACAACCAAGGTCGAACCGGGCGTCCCTCTTCAAACTGTCCGATTTTCAGATACAGCTGCAAAAAGGTATTCTGAAACACATCCTCGGCCAGGCTGTCGTCGCCCAAGTAGCGACGCAAATAGCCGTACAGTTCGCGCTCGTATCGGCGCACTAAAACGCCGAACGTTTCCGTCTGTCCGCGACGGAATCGACTCAGTAGTTCTTCGTCGGAACAAAGGCTTAGGGGGTCAGGTAGCTCCACGTTCTCCCTGCTGTCTTTACGCGGTGGAAACCTCATTGGTTCACGGCCCGATGTCTCTCCGCCGTTTATGTGAACGAAAATCGCGTCGGCTGTCAAGCGGTCGATGCCAATTTCAGAATCCGCGTGGGTCATGGCCCCGTAAATTCGCGCCGCGCGAAAGTCTCTGCCGCCGTCCACAAGGACGCCGCTTTCTCGAAATCGACCGCCAGTGCGCGCACCGTCTTAGGCGTCTCGATCTCGCGCGGCAGAGTTGCCTTCACGTCGGGATTCAGCGGCACTTGATGGCTTTCTCCCTCCGCCAATCGCTTTTCAACCTCGGCGCTCAGCAAATAATCGACGAGCCGCCGCGCTCCTTGTGGATTGGGGCATCCCTTTACAATCGCGACCGCATTGGGAATAAATAACGTACCCATGCCGTCGCGGTCAGGATAGACGATGGCAACTTCGTGCTGGCCGCGCACTTCCTCCATCGCGTCGTCGGTGTCGGTGATGCCGAGGGCGACCGGCTGTCCCGTCGGCGTTTGCCCTCGGCCGACCCATAACGCCACGTCCTTGTTGCCCGGTGCGATGTGGACGCCGTTGGCCTTCAAATCGAGATAATACTGCTTGGCTCGTTCCTCGCCGAGAGCCTGAAAGAGGCAAGCAACCTGCGTCGCCGAGGTCCCGAATTGTGGTTTGGCCATGACGACGCGATCCCGCCAGCGCGCGTCGGTAAGATCGAACAGGCTGCGCGGTCGATCCTTCTCTGGCACAAGTTTGGTATTCACGAGCAAGATGCGGGCGCGCGTGGCGAAGGCGTGCCAGGTGTGATCCGACGCCTTCATCTCCTCGGGATACGGCTTGGCCGACGGACTCTCGTAGGGTTCGAGCAACCCTTTTTTTTGCAGGCGAATGGTGGACAATATCTCGTTGTTCCAGAAGACGTCGCATCGCGGTCGATCCTTCTCGGCGATCAATTCTTCATACAGGCCGACCGATTTATTCTTCTCGGTATCGTACTTCGGCACAACGGGCACTCCGGCGTATTGGCGAAAATCGTCGAGCAACGGCACGGCAAAATCGCGGTCCTGCGCGCAGTAGAGAACCACCCTCGGCTCGGAAGGCGTGCAGCCAGCCAGAGCCACGACGAAGCAAGCGATCCCCCAACGCCACGAGATACCAGGTCTTTCGCGCATGGCCGCATCTCCTCCGCTCGTCGGGAGCGACGACAAACCATTTTCGGTACCCATACAACCTCATGGTAGAGTAATCTTTCCCGGCGCGCACGTCGAATTCCCTACCAAACTGTCGCTCCGCCCCATCGCCACATCTCCACGACCCCCGGAATTTCCCTGTCATCTCGTGCCAGTTAGCGACAAGTGGCGCGTGCTGGCACGAGTTGACTCCGCCAACTCGCTCCCGTTGGCTGAGTGACCGAATGACACGGCGGCCCTAATCACCGCGTTGCGTACCGCTTTTCAGAACGTGCGCGTCGAGGACAAAAAGGCGTCTGAGCAAGGACAAGACGACCTTGATCGTCAACCCGTCGCTTACGCTGTCCGGCATTCCGCCGGAGACGTTCGCCTACCGCCTCGGCAACCGCAGCGCTCTCGAATGGGTCATCGATCAATATCAAGTAAGCGTGACAAGCGCAGCAGCATCCGCTCGGATCCCAACCGTGCCGACGACCCGGAGTACATCGTCCGC
>JAKBCS010000137.1 GCA_021807595.1 Planctomycetota bacterium
CATCGACATTCGCTGCGAGTGGCTGCCGACATCGGAAGGGTAGTTGGAGGAGTCGAAGCAGTAGTCAATGTCGATGAGTTTTCTCTCGTGCCCTGCTTGCATGTGATTTCATTTGTGCCGTGAGGATGCGCGGTCACGGCCGAATGCACAGTGTTCTATCCACCGCGCCGGAAAAAATGGTGTCAGTCATTTTTCGACCGTTTTACGGGGACGGCCACGGCGACGCGGCACCAGCTCCAGTCCCAATCGTGATGCCGTTTGCTCCACCCAGGCCGCCAACTTACGCCTTTCCGAAAGCGAAGGCAAGAGAAAAAAAGAAATGACACCATTTTTCTCACCGGCGGGAGAAACAGAGCGAGGGGATCAGCGTCATCCATGCGGATATTGTACAAATATCTCGTATGCGTTCGCTAGAAAGTGAGGACGAAGTCACACGCTTGGTTTCCTCACCGACCGGCCAGACTTTCGAGGGCGGCCATAAATTTTCTCCGCCCGCTGGAAAAACCATTTTTCGATCTCGGAGAACTGCGGGTGATCCGTCCATGTGGTTGCAGGCTCGCTCCAGAGATACCCGTGCCGGGAGAAGTAAAACGCCAGGCGCTTGATTTCTGGGAACGTAGGGTCAACCTGTCGATGCCGACGAGCCAAAAGGTAGTAGCCGAACAATTGGTCCAGATTGACCCCATCCATTTCGCCCTTCTTGGTTGTTTTCAGGTCAACGAGCATATCGCCGGTGATCAGGTCCGTGTCGGCGGCACCGACCAGTTCGGATGTTGCACCAAAGTTCGGGTTGAGAAGGAGAACCTGGTCGTGAATCAGTTTGTCGAAAGGCACAATCGCCAGCAAGGCGAGCAGGTTTTCCACGTCCTCTGGGAACGCTTGGTCGAACTGCGGGTCGAGTTGATAGTCACCACGACGATAAACCGGATCTAAGTTGGCGAGGCGAATGGCGTGCGCGGCTAGATCCGCCCGTTTGTCTCGACTTGCTCTCTTGAGTTTTACATAGGCGGCAACTGCGGTCTTGGCATCCTCCACGATCTTCGTGGCGCGTCTGAAAACTTCCTCCGGCGGAATGAAGTGGTCCAGGTTCCCGTCCCATTTCGGTTGACCGCAGTACACCCTGCAATTTTTGCTTATAAAAGGGCGGAGTCTGTCTCGAGCCTTTTCCGCCGCCCAGCCTTCTGTCACGGCATGTGGTGCCCGGCGCTGGAGTTCAAAGCGGAGCAGGTAATCGAAGGCCGTTCCGACCAACGCATAGCGTTTGCTGCTTGGCTCAACCTTGATCGGCACGGCGATCATACGCGGCAACTTGGGACGAATCGGCTTGATCGTCTCTCTCACCTCACGCATGCCGACGAAGCTGGTAAGGCTCATGGTGTATCTCTAGAACAGCAATCATTTCGTGGCTCGCACAGGATCGCCACCCTTGACGCCCTGATACTTGAGGAGGGACATATACTCCTTCTGGCCGAACGGCTTGATGAGAACCATTATTTCGCCCTCCATGCCTCGGAATGTGCAGGTGAATGCGTCTCCACGTTTGGTAGAGAAATACCATTTTCCGGCGTGGAGGATCGCCATGTCCGAGAGGACCAACGATTCCACTTTGATGGTGTACCGTTTCCGGCTATCCAACTCCTGCTCCACGGGAGCCTGTACTTTGATTGGACAGGCGACCGGGAACGCTTCGACGATCCGGATATTGTGAGTCAGCTTATCCTGGATCGCGGACAGGGCAAACTCGCACTTCAGCAGCGGCCGGATCGCCACCTTCCGCCAAGACTTGAACTGATCCAGCGCAATCGCCGTATCCAGGAATTGTTCTTCCGGCTTCTTCGGGTAATGACTCAGGATGAATGCTTGAGGAGGAGGGAAAAAATAAAAGTCGTTAAATGCCTTCTTGAACTGCTCGCCATCTACGCTGCCGGCTCCCCAGGTGGCATCGATCGGTCGCCACTTATCGCCGATCTTGACGGCGTTCCAGGCGTGGCCGAGTTTGTCGTCGAGTTCGACGCCCTCCCGATAGCCGAACCCTTTGGCGTGGCCGGCAATCGAGACGGCATCGAGTCCCATCTCCTTGCCCACGGCGGTAAAAAGTTTGCTGTATCCATCACAGACGGCCAGACGTTGTTTCAGAACGCCTGCGGGACTGTAATCTTTCTTGGTGTAATCGCCGGATAGGAAGGATTTGACATCGTAGGCGATTCGGTCGGTGACCCAGCAGTACAGCAACCACGCCTTCGATTCGTCGTCTTTAGCTTCCTTCTTGAGATACCGAGCCAGTAGCTCAACCGATACCTCATCGTCCTTCCCCGCAGCGAGGGCGTAATCTCGCAATTTGTCCCGTTGAGCAATCGGCTCTAGCTTGGCCAGCAATTGCTCATACGGCTTGTAGTTAGGCCGCAGCTTGTTCGCTTGTCGCGCGGCCTCATGCGCTTCCTTGTAGTCGCCGCGAGCCAGATGTTGAAGGGCGGAAATGTAGCATTCTGCTGGCTTGGGTCGCGTGCTTCTACCTTGTTGCGCAACGCCCTCGCCGCAAATCATCACGATATAGGCGCAAGCTATGGCGCTCGCGGACAAGGCCATACCACAAGACGGACAGTGGAAACGAATCATGGTCGGACTCTGGGTTCAAGAGTGGAAGAGCGTACACAAGTGATGCTAATTCTCTTGCAGCGGAGAGTCAAGCAAATTAGCCGTGTCGTTTCGCCACCGTCGGGGCATTCGTCGCGGTCGGTCCTAAATCCTGCTAAGCCGCAACACCGAACACGGCAAGCGATTGGCTGCCGCCACAGTGCATCGAGACACGCCAGGAACGCGGCCAACGTCTTACCGGAGCCGGTAGGTGCGAGAATGAGCGTATTCTGTCCCCCCGCGATGGCTGGCCAGCCGAGCCGCTGCGCCGCCGTCGGATCGCCGAGGGTGGAGCGAAACCAACGCTGTACCGGAGAGAGGAACAGAGCAAGAGGGTCGGCGGCATCCATGCGGATATTGTACAAATATCTCGTATGCGTTCGCTAGACGGACGCCTAAATGCTCTTGACTTTGATCTCCCGTCCACCATAGAATGTATGTATGGCGGGATACATAGATCGAGTTTTTAGGAGAACACCATGAAGCTACAAGAAATGCGTGATAAGGTGCTAGCGGAAATGGAACACATCCCCCGACATCCCAAGCCCGCTCAAAGTCCTCTGCGATCGCTCTACTTCATGTCGAGGATGCACAGCCTTGGAAAGCATGCCAAGGAGGAGCAAAACGCATTGCAAGTCCTTTTAGGGTGCATCGACATCCTGAAAATGGAGAATCTAGGGCTCAAGTTTCATTATGACGAGGAGTTCTTTAACGACTGAGCTTGGGAGCCAGTGAGGCGGAGTCTCCAGGCGACAGGTAACAACGATTAGGAGGCGTCCGCCCGTTCGGCGAATGCCGCTCACTTCAATTCCACGCTCCGAATCTCCGCTTTTCCCGCCGAGTATTCGACCGCAATCCGGCCGCCGTCTGTGGAAAAGATCAGTTTGTTGACCCGGAAGGGCAGATCCTTGATGACATGGACCATATTCCCCTGCTTCACGTTCCAGAAGCGAAGCGTGCCGTCGTTCGCGGCGGAAGCGAGGATCTTCCCGTCCGGGGAGAAAGCGACGGCCTCCACAACGTCCAGGTGCCCTTCCAGTTTATGGGCAACCCCGCTGCTGGTGTCTCGGAGTTCGGAAAAAATGGTGTCAGTTCATTTTTCAATCGTTTTACGGGGACGGCCACGGCGACGCGGCACCAGTTCCAGTCCGAAAGCGAAGGCAAGAGAAAAAAAGAACTGACACCATTTTTCCCCAGTTCTCTGCACCGATCGCGTGTGTTGTCGCGGGGCATAAAAATGCCCTCCTTTCGGAAGACATTCCACCACGCCCGTCAAGAACGCCCTTCATCGGACAGACACGTCCGCCAAACCCGCTTCCCCCTTGGCATGATGCGTGGTAATCGACCTCGGCGTCGGCCAACATTTCGTCGCGGCGAGCGGCAAACTGCCGGTTCATGGCTAATTCTTTTCAGAAGATTCTCGTCTCCGAAAGTAATTTGTAGAAAACAAGTTAGCGCTGGTAAAGAAAGGCCTACAGTTAAATTAGAGAGGCAGTTGGCTCGCGGCCAAGACTGCCAGTAAACCGCCGAGAAGCGGTAGTGCGAGACGACGCACCAACCGCATCGGCGGGACCTCGACCAGCGAGGCGCACATCAGCGTCACGGCGGCAACCGGCGACAGCGTGCGTCCCGCCGACGCCGCCAAGGCCACTACCGCGCCCAACCGCACCGGATCGTAGCCGAGTTGGTTCGCCGGCTCGACGAAGAAACCGAACAGGCTTTGCGTCGTCGCCATGCCCGAACCGCACAGGACGGCGAACGCCAGCGGCAAACCGACTGCCGCAGGCGATAATAGACTCGGCCACGTCTGCAACACTTGGCCGAGAAGCGCGGCCAAACCGATCCGTTTGACCCCTTCGCCGATACAACTCGCACCCACAATTAACGAAAAGATGTTTGTATAGGCATAACCGATGCCCTCGAAAAACGTTCGGGCGGTGCTTGCGAGATACTTTCGATTCGACAAGGCGGCGACGACGACGCCGATCAGCATGGCCGCCCCGATGAGTCGGCAGTCGAAGTGCGCTTGCAATTCGCTCGGTGCCCCCTTGAAGCGATCCGCGTCCACCAGCCAATGCCTGGGCACATGGAAAAAGCGAAAAGGCTCCGGCAAGGAGGTTAGGAACAGTAGTGCAATGGGCACAAACGGCACCAGCGCCTTCAGGGGATGGATGCGGTGGGGAATGGCTGGATCGGAACAATCCATCGCTCCCTCGCCGCGTTCCGAATCGCTCCGCGCGTCGGCCTCTTTGGCGAAGCGCGCCTCGACGCGCAGGCTCAACAGCCAGAAAAGCGTCGTGGATACGCCTAACTCGACGGCGAGTAAAGGCAGCACCTGCGCGATCCACCGCGGGGACGAGAATGCCGTCGCCGTCGCTTCGCTGACACTTCGTGCCTCCGGCGCTCCGGGATTGAGCAAGTCGCCGCCCAGCGAGCAGCCGAGCAGCAGCGCCGATCCGATGCTGGCCGGCGAGAACCGCGCCGCCCGCATCAAAGGTACTAGGACCGTGCCGACGAGAACGGTCGTACTCATCTGGCTGACGACCGGCACGTTCACCAAAGTGCCGACGATCACCGTGCCGGGGAGCAAAAGCGGTCGAATGCGCTGAATGGGCTTGAGCAGAAGATGCACCAAATCCCGATCGCACCCCGTTTGTCGCAGGACGTAGGCGAAACCGAGCGAACAGGCGATCGGCAGCACGAAGCGTTCGTCGACCAACGTGGTCAGGAAGGTGCGCACAATCGCATCGGGTTGACCGGCCAAGCAGCCCAACACAAGCGCCGACAGCAACAGGGTGAGACGCACCTCGCCGCCGCGAAGGATTGCCCAGACGGCGAGGACGAGTACCAAGGAACCGGCCAAGAGAATCATGCGTTCCCAATCTCTTCTCGAATACGGCGACCCTTCCCTTTTGCCGCGATGTCTCCGACAATGCCCCTGTCGTCCTCAATGAACGAAAGGAATCATCCCATGTCAACCCATTCTTCCACCAGTAGCGCCGAGGGTGTTGCCTGGAATCTTAGCGATCTTTACACCGGCGTGAACGATGCCGCCATCGAAAAAGATCTCGACGCGGCTCTCCAGCGTGCGCAAGCGTTCGAGTCCGCCTATCGCGGCAAGATCGATGCACCCGGCGGTCCCCCCATCGAGACTCTCCTTGCGGCCGTCGTCGAACTGGAGAGTCTGTCCGAACAGATGGACAAACCGAGCATCTTCGCCGGCCTCATGCACGCCGCCAAGACGGACGATCCACCGCGCGGCGCGCTCCTCGCCCGCGCGCGCGAACGGCGCGCGCTCATCAACAAACATCTCATCTTCTTCGATCTGGAATGGGTTAAAATAGGAAGCGCCGACGCCGAACGCCTGCTCGCCGATCCTTCATTGGCGCGCTATCGCCATTATCTGGAGCAAAAGCGCGCCTGGCGTCCTCACTATTTGAGCGAGCCGGAAGAGAAGCTCCTCGAGGAGAAAGCCATCACCGGCCGCGCCGCTTTCGTGCGCCTGTTCGATGAGACCGTGGCCTCGCTGCGATTTCCCTTCGAGCGCGACGGTAAGAGGGAAGCACTGTCGTTGTCGCGGATCAACGCGCATCTTTACGATGCCGACCGCGATGTGCGCCGCGCCGCCGCCGAGGGCTTGACGACTGGCTTGCGCGACAATGCCCGACTGTTGACGTATCTAATGAATACGCTCGTCCTCGATCATCGCTCCGATTGCGATTTGCGTCGCTTCGCCAACCCCATGGCACCGCGCCATCTCGCCAATGAGATCGAGGCCACGGTCGTCGACGCCCTGATGACGGCGACGGAACGCTATCACGGAACCGTCCATCGGTATTATCGCCTCAAGGCTCGCCTCTTGGGGGTCGAGACGCTGTACGATTATGACCGCTATGCCGTGCTTTTCGCGGACATGCCCCAGTGCGATTGGGCGACGGCGCGGAGCATCGTCCACGAGAGCTACGAGGCGTTCAGTCCGCGCGCCGGGGTCATCGTCGGCGAATTCTTCGACAAAAACTGGATCGACGCCGAGTTGCGCGACGGCAAGCGCGGCGGCGCGTTTAGCAGCAGCACCGTGCCCAGCGTCCATCCCTACATCCTGATGAACTTCACCGACAAGCTGCGCGACGTGATGACCTTGGCACACGAACTCGGCCACGGCGTCCATCAATACCTGTCGCGCGGCGTCGGCTACTTGCAGTGCGATACGCCGCTGACCACGGCGGAGATGGCCAGCGTGTTCGGCGAAATGCTGACGTTCCAGCGCTTACAGCAGCGCTACCCCGATCCGCGCATTCGTCTCGCCATGTTGTGCGGCAAGATCGAGGACAGTTTCGCCACAGTGTTTCGCCAGGTCGTGCTGACGCGCTTCGAGCAAGCGCTGCATCAAGCCCGGCAGGAGCGAGGCGAACTCACGACGGAGCAAATGAACGAACTCTGGTTGTCGGCCAATCGACCCATGCACGGCGAGGTGGTGCGGCTCACCGAGGGATACGGTTGGTGGTGGTCGTACATCGGTCATTTCGTCCATGTGCCATTTTACTGCTATGCTTATGCCTTCGGCGAATTGCTGGTGCTGGCGTTGGTACAGAAGTACAAGCAAGATGGCGCGGCCTTTGTGCCTCGCTATTTGGAGTTGTTGTCGTCGGGCGGCTCCGATGCTCCGCATGTGCTGCTCGCCAAGCTCGGCGTCGATGTCACCGATCCCAGTTTCTGGGAGTTGGGACTTCGCCTGCTCGACGATATGGTAACGGAGGCCGAAGGGCTGGCGGGACGAGTCTGAGTCAATCGAGTAGCTTTCGGAGGCAGAAAACGAATCCCGTCTGCGAGCGAGCATGACCGACCAAGCGAAACACTGGAGCGAAGCCGCCGAGGGCTATGAAGAAGCCTTCATCGATCCCTATTTGCCGGACGTTCGCAATCCACTGCGTCAGGCCATCGCGGCGCTGGCCGAGAAGAGCAAGACGGCCGCCGATCTCGGTTGCGGGATCGGTCCCTTGCTGCCGTTCCTCGCCGAGCAGTTTGGCCGCGTCGTCGCCGTCGATTTCGCCGAGGGGATGTTGGCCCGCGCCCGCGAACGCTGTCACGGTCTGGCCAACATCGAGTTCCAGCACGGTGAGTTAACCGATTTAACGCAGTTGGTGGATCGAGTGGACGTGGCGGCGGCGGTCAACAGTTTGGTCTTGCCGGATACCACGGCATTGGATGCGGCGTTGCGTGCGATTTATGGCACGCTGCGCGCCGGCGGACACTTCCTCGGCATCGTGCCGTCCATCGACGCGGTGCATTATTTCACCATGCTCCTACTCGATCGGGCGAGGCGAGCGGGAATGCCGGAGAGCAAAGCACGGCAAAACGCCGCCCATCACGCCGAACACGCCTACTACAACTTCGCGTTCGGCGACTTTCGTTACCAGGGACTGCAACAACATTTTTGGCAGCCGTTCGAGGTACGCTACCGTCTCCGCCGCGCCGGCTTTCGCCGCATTCGCCTGTCGAAGGTACACCTATCGTGGCAGCAGTTCGGCTGCGCCCGCGATCTCGGCGACGAACCGCCGCCCTGGGACTGGTTCTTTCACGCCGAGCGATAGTAGCGCGAATGGAATCGTCTCCCCTTCGAGACTATCCGCAAAGACCCCCTCTTCCCTGACCACAGGAGAGAGGGGTTTGGGGGTAAAGGGCAAGGAATCTCGGAGAACTCGCCCCCTCACCCCAACCCCTTTCCCCCTGAGTACCGGAGGAGAGGAGCTTTTGGGACAGGCCCTCAGAGTGACGATCCGTCCTCGAATTCATCGGATCTACATCAATTCTTCCTCAAGTTGGCGGCTCCGATTCAGTTTGGGTAAGATATTCCGCATATACGGGTTTTTCCTGTAAAAAAAGTAAGGTAATCTTGCCGAGATCAATAGGGGGCGCGCGGAGTAGCGCGCTCAACAACGCTTGCACAGGGATGGGAGTGGGAATGGGGATCGAGCGTTTGCATCGTCGTGGGGTCGTGGGGTCGCTCGTAGTAGTCAGTCTCTTGGCGAGCGCGGGGAGTTTAGGCGCGGAGGAGAATCTGGATGCGCTGCGGCAACTTGTGGAACAACAAAGCCAACAACTCGAACAACAGCGGCAACAGCTGGAAGCGATGCAGAATCGACTGGATCATCTCAGTTCCGATCCGAACCTGCAGCCGGCCTCGACCCTCTTCCAGTCTCCCATCGTTGCGGACGCGCCCAAAAGCATCGAACCCCCAAGCGGCGTTTCCAATAGGGACGGTAACCGTCCGAGCAAAGGGGGCGAAGCTCCTCTTGCCGCCGATGAGACGGGTATCCGCCGCGTCGTCGGGGATTATCTGAAGGACAATCCCGGCGCGGGTATGCCGGCCGGGGTGCAGACCGGCTTCGCTGCCGGACAGGGCTTCTACATCCGCAGCGCGCCCAACCCCGCGTACAACAATTGGGAGGATCAGAGCCGCATCCCTTTTGAATTGCGCATTCGCGGACGCATCCAAAGCGATTACTACTACTACAATACGACCGACAATCTCAATCACTTGACCAATCAACACTACGAGCCGGCGGCCGGTGATTTTTCGCAGATCGAGGTCAAGCGTCTCCGGTTGTTCTGGGAAGGAACGGCCTTCGATCCGAACCTTCGCTATCAGTTCCAGATCGACGGCACGACACGCGGTTTGGGTGGTTTTCAATCCAATCGCATTGCCGAGTCAACGAGCAACGCGCCGCCGGGAGCCTCTTACGGAGCGCCCGGCATCGGTGCGGCTCCGTCCTCAATCGGCGGCGGCGATGTGGTCGATCATGCCCTGCGTCTTTTCACGGCCTTTGTTGCCTACGACATCCAACTCGGCTCGCGCGGCAACGGATGCGGGCCAAACTGTCCGGACGGTACCTATGCCTATCATCCCGTGCTGACGTTCCTCGTCGGCAAGCAACAGCCGTTCTTCGGCTTCACCGAAATCCTCGGCAGCGCCAACGCCCAGCTCGTCGATTTCGCCATGGCCGACTGGTTTTTCGACGCCGACGATAACAACATGCTCACGGCGGCCACCGTCCAGTACCGCGACTTCGACGATCGTCTGTTCCTCACCGGCATGATCACCAACGGCAACGAATCGCAGTTCCCCAACATCCTCATGGATCGTCTGCCCGGCTTCATCGGCGGCTTCTGGTACGACTTCGGCGGCACTTGGGACGACCGCGCGAATCGCTATCAGTTGTACGGTTCCTCGCTCTCCGATTTGGAATGGAGCCCCAATCCCGTCCTTCGCGTCGGCGGCGCTCTCAACCTCGTCCCAATGGATCGACGCAGTATTTACGGCGATGTCGAGCAGAGTCGCGTTCTCGCTTCCACGGCGGGGCCAAACGGCACGAGGCTCATCAATTTGCTCGACGGCGCGCCCGGGATTCCACCCGGATCGCACGCCGTCGATAAATTCGATTCCTACACGTTCGATTCCTGGGCCTCCTTCCACTGGCGCGGTTTCAGCCTAACGAACGAATGGTGGTGTCGGCAGTTGACGGGCTTTCAAACCAATCCCAAGGGCGGCAACCAGATCGTTTATCAGACCGGCAACGGAGCCAACGCTCTCTTCCCAGGCGGCAACCTCATTGATGTGGGTATGCTGCTTCAGGGCGGATACTTCGTCATTCCGAAGAAACTCGAAATCGTGGGACGCTATTCGACCATCGACGGGGCGAGCGGCAGCATCGACGGGAGCGGCAAGGTTCTCGGCAAAGTCTCGGTGGCCGGCATCAACGGGCCGGTTGAAGTCATCCAAAACGCCTTTCGCTCTTTCCATCAATCGAACGAGTACGCCATCGGATACAACTACTTCTTCTATGGCCAATTGGTCAAATGGTCGAGCGATTTCAGCGTCTATCAGGGAGGCAACCCCGCAGCCGGCGGTTCGTCTCCGGCCGGTTACATCGCTGGCGTCGACGGTTGGATGGTGCGAACGCAAATCCAACTGGCGTTCTGAGTGGGTGCTGCCGCATCGACTGCGCCGCGGATCACCTTTGGCGTCGAGAATTCCGCGGCGAGTGCAAAGGCGGACCAGCGGACATTTCTATTGCAACTTAACGGTACGGCGCTACTCCTCTCTCCCATATTCAAGTGAGGCCGGGGTGAGGAGTTTGCCGAAAACGAGTGGATTCGGCACCACCATCCGTCTCGTACCCCTCTCCCCCGACTACAGGGGAGAGGGGAGAATCCGAGAATAGCACCAGGACAGTTATCAGAGGACATTTCGCTGGAGCATCGGCGTCCCGACAAGATGCGAGAATGATCTTGACAAATCCTTAATGTTTACTACTCTTCCTCGCTCGTCACAGAAATTAAATGAAACGGTCGTGCGGATGGAATCATCCGTACAAGCGGAACCTCTCTCTCCGCGCCAAAAGGGAACGAAGGAGTTCTGCGATGCCATCTGCGCGGAGAGATTGGATTCGTTGGAGGAAAAGTGCGTTCGCTCTCCTCCTCGTTTTCGGAGTAGCAACTCCCGGGTGGGCGCAAGAATTTCCGAATGCCCAAGGTAATTTAGTCCCCACGCCCACCCCAGAAGCAGTTCCGTCGGCGGTGACTCCGCCAGGAGGGGACGCCGCGCCGAGCGGCCAAATGCCAAGCCCTTCGACGGAAGCCCCTCAGCCAATTCCAGCGGACGTTCCGCCGCTCTTTCCCAGCTCGGGCGGCGGGCAGGCACCGACGACGGTCGGGACGAGCGGAGAGCCAATGGGTTGGTGGACGCGCGTTCCCAACGTCCAAGAGATGCCCCCACTGGGAAATACCATTATAACTCCCAAAGGTCCGGGCTATTATACCTTTCTGGATGTGTTGCAAGGCAAATACCACGAGACGCCGCCCAAATATCCCTATCCGCGCTTCGGCGTTTATTCTGGATCGTTCTTCAACGCGGATTGGCGCTACTTGGATAATGCGGATGCGAACGATCGCGATTATCTCGATTTTCTCAAGCGCATACGGCTGGGCGATGACTTCATGTTCACCACCGGCGGTGAGTTTCGCTATCGTTATAATAACGAATCGGACAGTCGGCTCTCCGGTAAGAACAACGTCTACGATCTTACGCGGACTCGGGTTTACGGAGATTTTTGGTATCGAGACATTTTCCGCATCTACGGCGAACTCATCAACGCTCAGTCGTTCAATCAAGATCTGCCTCCTCAGCCCGTGGATCAATACAATGTCAATTTTTTGAATTTGTTCGTGGACTTGAAGACGGCGACGATATTCGATCAACCCATGTACTTGCGCGGAGGCCGTCAAGAGCTGTTATACGGCTCGCAGCGCCTGATCTCACCCTTGGAATGGGTCAATACGCGCCGCACGTTTCAGGGCGGCAAGCTGTTTTGGCAGAGCGAAAAATTTAGCCTCGATGGTTTCGTCGTTCAGCCGGTCATCCCCAGTGCCAATAGCTTCGCTTCCGTCAATTGGCAACAGATTTTCAGCGGCATTTGGGGAACCTATCGTCCAACCAAAGGTGAAATGCTCGATCTGTATTATCTCGATTTTCAAGACTCCAATCGGATATACATCGGTCAATACGGTGCCAAGGGGACCGAGAACGTCAGCACCGGAGGCACGCGCTGGTACGGCAACAAAAACGATTGGCTGTGGGACATGGAAGGTATGTTACAGTTTGGCCGCTATTCCAATCAGGGGATTCTCGCCAATGCTTACACGCTCGGCGGCGGTTACAATTTCAGCAAGCTGCCCATGAATCCGACGCTGTGGATGTATTACGATTACGCATCCGGCGACCCCAATCCCGGCGGGACCGTGCATCGCACATTCAATCAATTATTTCCGTTCGGCCACTATTATTTCGGCATGATGGACATCGTCGGCCGGCAGAACATCAACGATTTTCATGCCGAAGTGTCGATTTTTCCCGTCAAGTGGTGGACGATCTGGGCGCAATATCACATCCTGCGATTGGATAGCCCGAAAGACTTTCTCTACAACGCTGCCGGGCTACCCACACTGCGCGACCCGACCGGAGCGGCCGGCATCAACGTCGGCGAGATCCTCACGGTCATCAATAATTTCGCCCTCGACCTGCATCAAAGCGTCTTCGTGCAGTATTCGCACCTCTATGCGGGCAATTTCCTCCGCCAAGTCGGCAACGGTAAATCGCCAGATTATCTATACTTAATGTACAGCTATCGCTGGTAGGCAGGAGTCCTTGCCGGCTGTATTTGCCACCGGCACAATGGGGATCGCGGGTTCGGCGCTACTCCCCTCTCCCCTGGGTACAGGCGAGAGGGGAGTAGCGCCGAACTGTTACGCACTTGAGAATTCGTCTGTTGTCTTGTCTCTGCGATCTCCGCGCTCTCTGCCGTGGAAGATTCAGGTTAGGCTTTCGTCGCCGAGCGCACATGCTCCAGAGCGGCGAAAAGCTCGGTCAAATCGAACGGCTTCGAGAGCGTGGCGGAGAAGCCCGCTTCGGCCATTTGCTCTTGTTCGCGGCTGCCCACATATCCCGTGGCGGCGATCACGGGAATGTCGCGCAATCGTTCGTCGTCGCGCAGCAGGCGAAGGAGATCGTAGCCGTCCTGCCCCGGCATACCGATGTCCGTGATGATTACGTCCGGCGTTTCGGAGCGCGCGGCATCGATTGCTTGGGAGACGCCGTTCACTTCGCGGATGCGCAGCCCCTTGGAAGCGAGCAGCAAACTCAGCACTTGGACGGTATCCACGGAATCGTCTACAAGGAGAATCTTCAAAGGAGGAGGAAGTGCGACGGAGGGAGCGTTCGTCTGCCGCAATTCGGCTCGAACCAGGGGGAAGCGAAAGGTAAAGCAAGCTCCGGAACCCGATTTGGCGTTGCGGACGCGAAGCTCGCCATCGTGTAGGAGGGCGATCTCTCGGGCGATGGCCATGCCCAGCCCCGTGCCGCCGTGCATACGGCGCGACGAACGATCCGCTTGCCAAAACGGCTCGAATACGCGCGGCAAATGCTCCGGGGCAATGCCTGGGCCTCCATCCAACACTTCGAGGAAAACCTGTCCTTCCGTCAGCCAAGCCGTTAAGCGAATGACGCCTTCCACCGGCGCGAACTTGACGGCGTTGTCCAAAAGGTTGGCGATGAGTTGCTGCAAGCGCACCGGATCGGCCAAGAGGGGCGGAAAGGCATCGCGCGCTTCAACTTGAAGGGTCTGCTTTTTGGCGGTGGCGCGAGGCTCGATCATCTCGACGGCGTTGCGCAGACATTCGTGGAGAAGGACGGCGCGCTTTTCCAGCGACAATTTGCCGGCGGTGATGCGCGCGATGTCGAGTAAATCGTCGATCAAACGCGCTTCCTGCGCGAGGTTGCGCTGCATGGCGTCGAGTACGGGCAGCCATTCGCTGTCGCCCAGTCGTTCGCGGAGCAAATCGATGCCCGCGCGCAGCGGCGTTAGCGGCGTTCGCAACTCGTGGGACAAGGTGGCCAGGAATCGATCTTTGGCGGCATTGGCCTCGGCGAGTCGTTGGTTCGCCTCCATCAACTCGCAGGTTCGCGCCAAGACGCGCTCTTCCAGCCGATCGTTCAGGTCCTTCAGCTGTTGCTCGCGTTGTGCGGCCAACAGCGTTAATCGGCGTCGTTCGATGGCCTGACGCAGGGTTTGCTTCAGATCTTCGATGACGCAGGGTTTGACGAGATAATCCGACGCGCCTCGTCGCAGCGCCGCCACCGCCGATTCCAGCGAGGCGTACCCGGTCAGCACGATGCAACTCGTCGTCGGCGAATGCTTGCGGATCTGAGCGAGCAGCTCCAGACCATCGACTTCCGCAAGTGCCAACTCGATGAGTGCAACGTCGTAGATATTTTCGGTGACGGCTTGCGACGCCTCGCCCGCATCACGGGCCAAGACCACGCGGTAGTGTTCTTGGCGAAGAATACTGGACAGCGTGTGGGCCGTGTCGGCATCGTCATCGACGAGTAAAACGCAAGGTTGTTCCACCCGCTCGCGAACCGAACCGCCCGAAGGCTTCGCATTGCTAAACATAATCGTCCTCTAAGCCGATCGATGACGTTTCGAGTGTCCGGGTCAGCACGGCGCGCCGATCCCGTTCCGTGGGACGGCGCGTCGGCGCGAATCGGCGTTGGTCCGCGAGAGTCAATGAAGAGGACAAGACAATTCGTTATCATTTTATGTCGGCGATAGCTCTCTTGCCAGAGCAAGGAATGAACTCCGAGAGAACGGGGCGTCGCTGGCAGGTGCCGTTTGCGACAACTCGACAAAAATGGAGTCGCATTGAGCCGCGGAAACTGTTACACTAGAAGGGTTGGTCTCACCATGAGAGCAACGCGCCTGAACCCCGCCAAGTTACTCCTTCCGCACGAGGGCGACTTCCCATGCTACGTCTCATCCAACGAGTGCCCGTTTGCATTCCCAGCTTTCTGATCGGCCTCTCGCTGGCGATCATTTCCGCATCCACCGCCGTCGCGCTCGAACCTTCGGATCGTCCCGGTCTTATCG
>JAKBCS010000268.1 GCA_021807595.1 Planctomycetota bacterium
GGACTCGCTTGACCGCACCGTGAATAATTGCCTCTTTCAAGTCCTCGTAGGTCTTCATCCTGCCCTGACGCACGGCATCATAATACGACAGGTCCAAAAACAGCAGCATGAAGCCCCCAGTCTCCGCATCTAATCCCATCAGGGCGATCATGCCTACCCAGACGGCGATAGAGATATGGTAACCGAGGAACCAGAGATACCTGACGGTGCCATAGCCGGAGAGCAGACCGTTTTCGTCGCGGATCATGCCCGGCCCGGAAACTAGGCGAGTGTCGGCCGATGGTCAGAGCCTTGTGCCGCAGCACGAAACGGCACACCGGCTCGTAGATACGGAATAGCCGCTTGCTAATGGGATGTTGCTCCTCCGGGTGGTAGTTCTTCTGTCCGAGTTCGGCGGTCTGATTCACCACCAACCGCGTCGGAATCATCGCTTGCGGCAACTGACCTTCTGTAGGAAAGCAAATGCCATAACCATTGTTTTCTCAATTGGTTGCAGCGATTCGAGCCTTCGAACTCGGACAGTAGACGTAGGGACGAGGATCCTGGCAGTCCCAAAGTAACTTGTAAGAACGGGATAGTCCAGTTCTTGACGGAGTTCGCTCAACGCGTTGCCGGTTAACAATTCGACGATCCGTCATGTGGATTCTTTTTGAACACCAGTATACTACAACTTCAATCGGGGATTGCTGCGAATGTTCATCCCTAACAGGCAATCTTTGAGGTTGCAAAAGATGTGACGCATGTAACGGAGCAAGGCCCAACCAATTGCCTCTTAGAAGTTTAGTTGCAGAATGTCGATTCTCGCTACAGAAACTTGGCGGTAACTCAACTGTGTGAGTGTGACGGGATCGCACACTAGGAAGGGTGTCCCGGGAACGGAGGTGCCTTTTCGTTCAAGCAAGAAATTCGCAAGATAACCATTCTGCCAAGTCGATACAAAATAACAGATTTACCTACAAAGCGAGCGCGTTCACGAAGAGTTACCTGCCCCGGAGAGCCTTTGATGCGAAAGCAGGCAGCATCTTTGAAAGCGATTTGCCTGTTCGTAGGGATTTTTATGCCGTGTGGCTGCGCCACGACGAAAGTGCAGTCTAAAACGCATCGTTCCGTGCAAGACTCTATGGTCCGAGACGAGAACTTGCCCTCCTCGAAGGTTAATTCTCCAACCATTCAAAGAATTTCGTATCAGGAGCCGCTACCCAAACCCCGCTCCGTACCGGAAGCTCAAGCGCCAAACGATTCGCTCGCGGAAGGCGGCGAGTTATCCATCGATGCCATCGTGGGGGCGGTTTTGGAGCGCAACCCGACTCTGTCGCAGATGACGGCGACGTGGAACGCGGCCCAAGCGCGCTATCCGCAAGTAACCTCGCTTGACGATCCCTTTTTCGGTTCCATCGTCGCGCCGGCGGGATTGGGCACTACGGGCGACGCCAGCAACGGCTATCGTTTCGAGATGTCGCAACGGCTGCCGTGGCGCGGCAAATTGGCGTTACGCGGCCAAAACGCGCGTGCTTCAGCACTGGCCGCCGCAAACGATGTGGACGCCGTCCGCCTTCAGCTCATCGAGAGTACCAAGATCGCCTTTTACGATTATTATCTGGTCGCTCGCGCCATTGAAGTAAACGAGGAAAATCTGAGCCTGTTGCAGAAATTCAAGGAGAACGCCGAGACTCGCTACAAGTTCGGTGCGGACGACAAAAAGGCTCCCCTACAAGACATTCTTCAAGCCGATGTCGACATCGGAAGGCAGCGCAAACGCAGCCTAACTCTGGAACGCTTGCGTCTGGTGGCCATCGCTCGCATCAACACGCTGCTCAATCGCGATCCGGATGTGGAACTCGCAAATCCACCTCACAGACTTGAGATACGCGATGAGCCACCCGATGCCCCGCAGCTGCGGACCGTCGCGCTGAAACGCCGTCCCGATCTGTCTGCATCGTCCAACCGCATCCGCGCCGAAGAAGCGGCCTTGGCATTGGCCTATAAGGAGTATTACCCGGACTTCGATGTTATGGCGGCTTACGATGCCTTCTGGACGGAACCCGGATTGCGCCCCCAAGTCGCTCTCCGCATGAATCTCCCCGTCCGGCTCGCCCGCCGCGCCGCCGCCGTCTGGGAAGCCAAGTCCAAGATTGCCGAGCGCCGCGCCGAACTCGATCGTCAGGTCAACCAGATGAACTACGAGATTGACCAAGCCCACGCCCAGGTCATCGAGAACAAGAAAGCGAGCCGGCTCTACGAACGCACCGTGATTCCCGCCGCCGAATTGAACGTCAAAGCAGCTCAGGCGGCCTATCAAACGGCCAAGATCCCGTTTCTATCCCTGATCGAAGCCGAACGCGCCATCATAGCCCTCAAGGACGAGTATTACGAATACGTCGCCGAATACTATCGCCAACTGGCCACCCTGGAACGCGCGGCGGGAGGCTCGCTCAGCCTGGCCGACGAAGATACCACGGTAAGCAAAACCTCCTCGACTTGTCCGTCCCGCACTCGATGAAATACAGAGAGATTATTTCTACTGTCCGATTTCGGCGGCTCGAATCGCTGCAACCAATTGAGAAAAAGATGGTTATGGCATTAGCTTTCCTACAGAAAGTCAGTTGCCACAAGTGATGATTCCGACGCGCGACTCGACATTCGCGGCTCGGTTTTCCGCCGGCGTGTCTCGGTCCATTTCGCCTGTTTGAATAACCTTCTGCACCGTCTCACCCGCGACGAAATCGACGGCGTGGGCAAATGGGATCGCGTCATCGGTACCGGCCGGACGTGAGTTGATTGGCGACGGCATCCGCGACGCGCACAGGGACTGTGAGCATTCGCCCAATCTCCACGAATAAACGGTACGAGAAAGACAGGCGCGTCGTTCGCCGCGCTTCAGGCTCCGTTAGACGATGTTTCGTCGGCAGCCAGTCCGAGCGCCTGAAGCGAAGGGGCGTCGAGAATGGCCAAGAGCAACTCTTTCAGTTGTTCCGTCGGCCACTTCTCCAAACGCTGCACTACCGCCGCACTCAACGGACCAAACCGCCGCTCCAACTGCAATCGTGCCATCTCGCGCTGCGCCTCTTCGCGTCCTTCTCCACGTCCCTTGGCCACGCCCTTATCAAACGTCGTGAGGATCATCGGTTCCAACTCCTTGTACGGATCGCTATGTAACATTTGTTCCAACTGCTGCTGTTCTTCGTCGCCCAACGGCGTGTACGCCTCAACGCACTCTTGCAACAAAAATCGCCGATATTCATTCTCCGGACACTCCAACAGAATGCGACGCAACGCCTCCAAGCGCAACCATACCTTACCCGCCGGAGGTACCCGCATCAACGCCGCCAACGCCACGCCCAACCAATTGCTTCCCTGCACATACGATTCCGCATCCAACTTCGGCAAACCGACATACAAATACTGAAAAAGCAGCACCGGCAAACCGGCGATGTCTTCCC
>JAKBCS010000013.1 GCA_021807595.1 Planctomycetota bacterium
GGGGTTGGGGGGAGGGGGCGAGAAGCCACGGAAAAATGCACCCCTCACCCCCAGCCCCTCTCCCCTGAGTACAGGGGAGAGGGGAGCATTTTAGAAGCCCCTCTCCCCCTGTACTCAGGGGGAGAGGGGAGCTTTTTAGAAGCCCCTCTCCCTTGAGTACAGGGGAGAGGGGGGGAGCTTTCGGAACAGACCCTTACTCTTCCATCATTAACTCGCCCGCTTGATCGAGCCGTTGGATGACTTCGACCAGAGCCTTCTGCGCCTCGCGCACTTGGGCGATGGGAACCATGCCGAGAAACTCCATCTCTTCCGCCAAGGCTTCGCGGGCGCGCTTCGAGAGGTTCTTTTGCACCTTCTCGGTTATCTCTTGGTTGGCCCCCTTCAAAGCTAAGCTCAGAGTCTTGGCCTCGATTTCCGACAGAAGCCTCTGCATCGAGCGGTCGTGAATGCGCAGCAGATCCTCGAATTGATAGAGCAACTCGCGGATGCGTCGCGCCGTCTCCGGTTCGTTCTCTTCCAGCGCGGTGAGAACTTCCAGGCGTTCGGTTTTTTCCAGACAGCGCAACATGCCGGCCATTTTCTCGTAGCGACCGTCGCCACTGGCATCGCCGGGTTTGTCGGACAAGGCGCGCGCCTTCTTAACCAAGGCTCCGGCTATGCGCGCCAACAGTTGCGTCGAAGGGTTTGACATCCGGCTGAGGCGAATCGAGACCTCGCGGCGCATGTCCGGCGTCAGTTCGCGGAGGATTTCGCCGGCCTTCTCGCCGGGCAGGGTATTGAGTACCAGCGAGATCGTGTTCGCCTGCTCGTCTCCCAGTACCTCGGCCAATACATCCGCCGGCAGCGCCTCCAGCGCGCGGACGGGATCGCTCGGCAGAGGGGGCAGCTCGCGGTGCGACGGCGGCGGAATTTCCAGCTCGGATGGTGGGCGATAAGCCGCCAGTTGGGTGGGCGTCGGCGGAGGGGGCGGAGGTTCGGGAGCGGCTTCGACTTCGGGTTGCTCCAGCATTTGCTTGAATTCGAGGACAATTTCGTCGAGATCGGCCGGCTTCTCTTGTTGTTGACGCAGTTTTTCCAATTCGGGGCGCAAGCGTTCGCCGCGCGCCGGAGCCAAGGCGTTCAGCACCTTTTCGGCCAACTCCGCCGGTAGCCGGTATAGCAAAAGGACGGCTTTTTCGATACCCGTTCGCACGGCCATTCGATGTTTCCTCTTTACCTATGCCGCCGCCTGCGCCGCCGGTTGCCGCGCCGGGGTTTCCGCTTCGTTGAGCCAGCGCTCCAGTACCTTGGCCAATCGTTGGGGGTCTTCGCCGAGTAGGCCGGCCACCAGTTCATCGTCTTGCACAGGTGTCTCGGCAGCCGGCGGCGGTGCTTGATCCTTGGGACGCGAACGCCGAAGGTACATCCAGCCCATCAACATCGCCACCAACGCCGTCACGCCCAACGACGCATTCCGAGCCAGAGATAGATACCAACGCATCCGCTGCGATTCTTGATACTCGGCTTCGACGTTCTCCAGCGTGGCCCCGCTGGCCAATTTGAGATCGCTAACCTTGATTTCATCGCGTCCCTTTTTGAAGCCGACCGCTTGTTTGATGATGTCCTCGGCGTCGGCGACGACCAGACCCGCTCCCGCCGCGCCTTCCGGCTTCGATAGATCCAAGAGCGCCGCCACCGTCAAGCGCTCGATGTTGCCTCGCCCTTCCTCCATCTCCTGTTCGATCTTCGTTGCCCGCCATTCCGAATCGGTATTTTCCTCATTGTCGTTACTTTGATGTCCGCTCGATGCCGTAGGAGGCGTTTTGTTCGGCAGGTTGCTCGACGCGCCCGCTCCGGGTTTGACGGCTTGGCCGCCCGTCGCGGACTTGCGATTGGTGATCGTCTCCTTGACCAACACGCGCTGTTCGGGATCGTAGCTTTCCTTCTTCGTCTTCTGGTGCAGGAAATTGACTTCCGCCGTGACTCGCACCACGGCTCGGCCGGGACCGAGGACTTGAGCGAGCATGTCCTCGGCGCGATTGGACAGGTATGTCTCCAACTCGCGGCGATATTCCATCTGACTGGCGACCGGCCCAGGAGTATCGCCCTTGTTGTCGCTCAGAAGCCGGCCCGACGTGTCCACCAGCGTCACCTGTTCGGGGTTTAATCCTTCGACGCTGCGGGACACCAAGGCGACGATGCCTTGCGCCGTGGAGCGCGATAGCACCGCGCCCGGCTTCAGCTTCAACACCACACTGGCCGTCGCCGGCTTCTGTTCGCGGACGAATGGCGTTTGCTCCGGGCGAACCAGATGCACCCGGGCATGGACGATCGGCTCGACCTGCACGATGGTCTTCGCCAATTCCGCTTGCAGCGCGCGATCGAGATTGACGTGTTGCAAGAACGGCGTCATACCGACGTTCATTTCGTCGAAGATCTCGAACCCCTTGCCCTTGCTCGGCACCCCTTCGGCGGCGAAGTCCACGCGCAACTGCGACACGCGCTCGGCGGGAACGAGGATCGTCGCCCCATTGGCATTCAATCGGAACGGCACGCTTTGCGCCTGCAGCTTGGCCGTGATGACTCCCGCATCTTCTGGACTAAGCCCGGAATACAACACTTGATAATCGGTCTGAAAAATCCATACACCGACGCCCACGAGAACCGTGAGGCACACCCCCGTCAGCGCCAACAAAGAGATACGGCGCGGACGACTCATGCCCTGATAAATGGCACGCAACTGCTCGTAGAACTGACGGAAGAATCGCATGCCCGCTCCATTTCGGCCATCGGAAGTCGGCTATCGGTATCCGCCAAGGTCGATGTGTCTGGTCGATCGCCGATCTCCGCGTCAAATCTGCATACTCATGACTTCTCGATAGGCGTCGGTAAGTCGATTGCGAAGTTCGAGGACAAGGTGAAAACTCAGGTCGGCCTTGGCCATGGAGAGCATGACGTTATGGAGGTTGTCGGCACGTCCGGCGGCGAGATTGGCAATCGCCTGCTCGGAATGAAGCTGTTGCTTGGATGCAGCGCCGAGAAAGCCTGATAGCACGCGCGTGAAACCGACCATGCCCGAACCGGCGGTCGGTGCGGATTGGCCGGCACTGGCAGCGCCCTTCGCGGCAACGTGTGATACCGGAGATACGTCCATGTCAGATAAGCCCTATTCACAGTTTCTTTATCCGCCTTGATTGCGAACGATGCTGTACGACTGCTCGGTCATTTGGCGAAACAGTTGCATGGCGTGCAAGTTGGCCTCATACGCTCGGCTGGCCGTCATCATGTTGACCATCTCGACGGGCAGATCGACGTTGGGCATCTCGACGTAGCCGTCGCTTCCGGCGTCGGGATGGCCGGGATTATAGACGCGATGCAACTCGGACATATCTTCGACGACTCCGGCGATCTGCACCCCTCCGGCCGGTGCCGCGTCGCCTCTCCCCCCTGTGCCGCGCACGCTTTTCTGAAGCACCGACGAGAACGCCACGTCTTGACGGCGATACGGCCCGCCGTTGGGCGAGCGCGTCGAGAAGGCGTTGGCGATGTTGTTGGCCACCACCTCCAAACGCATGCGCTCCGCCGCCAGGCCCGACGCGCTGATGTCCGCCGCCGCAAACAGGGCATTGCCGTGCATCGCACACCTCCTTCGTTCAATGACCGAGAATCGCGCTGCGCATCATGCCGATGCGGCCGACCAACATCTGGGATGCCATGCCGAACGTCAGACTGTTTTTGTTCAAATTGCCGAGTTCTTTATCGAGATCGACCGTGTTGCCGTCTTGTCGAGGCGTGTTCCCCTGCCCTTCGACGACCTGCGGGGCTACATGGAGAGCGGTTCCTTCTCCCTGCTTGCCCAGCGCTCGGGAAAAGGCGTCCTCGAACGACACTTCCAGCTGGTGATAGCCAGGCGTGTTCACATTAGCGAGGTTGCGCGAGATCAGCCGATGCCGCAATTGGGCAACATCCATCATCCGCGCGAGGAGATCGGCTTGCGGGATATTAAGGTTCATGCGGATTGTATCGGTTGTGTTAGAGTTCGGCTTGAATCGATTCGAGGGCATGTATCGAACGGAGGAGATCCTCATACACTCACGGGAAAGGGAAGCGGATAAAAAGCCTCTCGCTCCGCTGAGTCTAGGGTGAGACAAGAGACGGCAGGCTTTTTTTTGACGCTGGCACGTTTTTGAGCCAGAGTATCAACAGCCCTATCGATTCTGTTGAAAATGACGAGTGAATGAACCATGTCGATGCGGACGGCTCAAGTTCCGAGAGTTAGTCGGCCTCCCAGTGGAAGCAAAGCAAGCAGCTTGCCAGTAGATCGTACACGGAGGGATGCTTTGTTGGCGCGAATGGCCGACAATCCCCATCTGCCGAGTCCGCCGAACATCGTATTGCAGGTTCTGGAACGAGCTAGTCGCCTCGACTGTTCGCCCTCGGACCTCGCCGCGGTCATTCATCGCGATCCGGCGATGTGCGGCAAGATCTTGAAGACGATCAATTCGGCACTGTACGGTCTGCCGCGCGCCATCAGTTCCATCGAGCGCGCCATCGCGTTGTTGGGATTTAAGCCGGTGCGTTCGTTGGCGATTGGCCTGTCGCTGCCGGCGATGCAGCGGCAAATGACGTGTCCGCCGCCGTCGGCGACGTTTTGGAAGGAATCGGTTGCCGGCGCGATCATCGCTCAGGAGCTTGCCACGCACTTGGGGCGGCCGAGTCCCGACGACGAACTGGTGGCCGGTCTACTACGCGATCTCGGCATGTTGGCACTGCAACAAATCGATGCCGCCGCTTACGCCCAAATCCTGGACCGCCCGCTTGCCGAACTGTCGCGCGAACAGTGCCGCTTGGAAGAAGAGGCGTTCGGTATCCATCACGCCGACGCGAGCGCCTTTCTCCTGGGACGATGGCGACTGCCCGAAGATATCACCGAAGCCATTCGCTACCATCATTCTCCAGAATTGGCCGCCGACCTGCCGCATCCGGTGGTCGAGCGCGCGCGTCTGTTGGCCTTCGCCGGCCAGATCGCGCGGCTTCCCTCGTGTCAGGACGAACGACGGGAAGGCGACGCCGAGTTGCTTCGCGACATCCTCGTCTCCGCGCGCGAACAATACGGCTTGAACGATGCCGATCTCACCGCGTTCCTTGAGCCGGCGGCCAAAAAGATCGAAGAGTTCGCCGAGTTGATGGACATCAACGTAGGCAGTTTCGAGAACTATGGCCGCATCATCGCATTGGCCTCGGAGGAATTGGTCAAACTGACCGTGGAGACGAGCGCGGATAAACTGCGCATTTTGGAGCTGAAGCGTCAGGCGGAGCAAGAGACGCAACATTGGCGCGATCAGGTTCGCCGTCTCCGGCACGAGTCGCGCCGCGATCCGCTGACCGATGCTTTCAACCGAGGCTGCTTCGAACAGGAGTTAATCGTCCAGTTCCGCCGGGCGCGCCGCCGAGGCACGGTTCTCGGGCTGGTTTTTCTCGATCTCGACGATTTCAAGGGGATCAACGACCGATCCGGCCATCTCTTCGGCGACCGAGTGCTGCGTGAGACAGCCGATCGTCTCTTCGCTGCCGTGCGCGAGGGCGATATCGTCGCTCGCTACGGCGGCGACGAGTTTTGCGTTCTCATTGAGAACACCTCGCCCAATGGCCTCCGCGCCATGACCGAGCGGCTGTGGCAAGACTTCAATCGGCGAACGATCGGCGAGGGCGGGCACCTCACCGTTCTTCGCGCGTCGCTGGGAGCGGTGGTTTGCTTGCCTCGTACCTATCCTCTTTCGGCCAAGGAGTTTCTGGCCGAGGCGGATCGCGCCATGTATGCGGCCAAGACGACCGGAAAAAACCAAGTCTCCTTCGTTTCGTTGCTGACAGCGGCGGACGAACGCTTCCTTGCGGCGGTGGAGAAACGCCTATTCAGCGTCTGGTTGTCCGAGCGGGGAATATGGGAGCCGCAACATCTTGGGATCGGCGTTCGGCGTTCGGCGGCCAACTTCGAGTCGCCAGGACGCTTGGCCCTTCGGCTCGGTTGGTTGACGCCCTCGCAACTCCGACCCATTCTGCGCGAACGTCGCGCCAGCCGACGCCGCTTCGACCAGATCGTTCTCGAACGCGGTTTGACCGACAAACACCTGTACGCGCTCCTGGCGCTTCAGTTGGAGCCGCCCGAAGAGCTGGCGGCCCAACTGGTGACGCAAGAGGTTGTCGAGGAAGCGGCCATGCACGTCCATCTGCGCGCGTTCCATCAATGGCTTCAGACAACGCTTGCCTGATTGTTGACGCATTTCTCAAGCTCGGCCTCACCGCGAACCGATGATTGTCTACTACGAAGACGCGGGAGGCGTCCATCATGGCCAATGAGACCAGCGCGCCGCCCGCGAAGGGCGGCGGCAAGACGACAATTATCCTCCTCGGCGTCTGCGGCATCCTTGCCTTGGGCGCGGGTGGGGTCGTGCCCTATTTTCTCTTTCACGAACCATCCAAGGGCGCACATGCCACGGAAGCAGGCCATGCACCATCGAGCGGCAAACAAGCCTACGTCACCTTCGGCGATCCCATTCTGGTAAACTTGAATGAAGAGCGCCTGACGCGCTATTTGAAATTGAAGATTCTCCTCGTCGTCGATGCGCACGAGGAGAAGGCGGTTGCCGAGTTGATCCAAAAGAAGAAACCGGCCTTGAAGAACTGGCTGATCGCCCATCTGTCAGACAAGTCTCTCCCCGAAGTCAGTGGCGCGGCGGGACAAAACAAGATGCGCCGCGAGATGTGGCAGCAGTTCAACGGCGAACTGTTTCCCGATGGACCGGAAAAGATCCTCGACATCTTCTTTGAAGAATTCGTGGTGCAATGACGCTTAGGGCATACGACTTTCGCAAGCCGGATCGCTTGGCGGCAACGCTGGAACAGCGTTTGACGGCCTGGATGCGCGTGGCCAGTAAGTTGGCAGCGGAGAAAGCTGCCAAAGAACTGCCGTTCCGCATCGAGATGACGTTGAGCGGCGTCGAGAATGCCTCGCCGATTGAGGTACTCTCGGAGCTTCCCAACCCGGCGATCGGCTATCGGGTCTCCATCGGCGACGCTCCCGCCGACATGCTGTTCGTATGGACGCGACCGCTGGCCTTGGCCCTCGTCAACGCCGCCATGGGCGAGACGCCGACGGAGCTTCCCGAAGACCGCGAGCTAACGGAAGTCGAGTTGTCGTTGTGCGAGTATCTCATGCAGAGCCTCTGCGCCGCCGTCTTGCACGAGACGTGGACCGCCGGAGAACCCTTGTCGCTGACGGTGCGCGAGCGCGAACCGTCGCCGCGCTGGACGCGCCTGTTCGTGAAGGCGGAGCAGCTGTTGCTATGCACGTTTGTCTTGCGCGGGCCGTTCGGCGAACAGGAATGGTATTGGCTCGCTCCGTACCAAACCCTTTTCGAGCGTCTGACGCGCGCCGAAATCGTGGAGCCGTCGCTGAGGCCGCAAGAAGCCGCGCGCAAGCTCGAAGGGGTGGTGCGCGAACTGCCCGTCGAGGTCAGCGTGGACCTCGGCACGATTGAACTCTCGCTCGCTCAGCTGGCGGCATTGACTGCGGGCGACTTACTGATTCTCAAGCAGCGCGTCGGCGAGCCGCTGACGGTTCGGGTCGATCACCGACCGAAGTTTCGCGGTTGGCCGGGCCGAGTGGGCGCACGGCAATCACTGCAAATCGAGTCCCTTCGGGAGTGAGCAAGCATGGCCGTCGAAAGCGAATCTCTCGCCCCAGAAAGCGTCGTCCATCCTTCCGTCGCGCTCAAGGGGGGTGAACCTGCGGTTCGTTCGGCCCGTCCCGACGTGGTGGCGCGCGTGGCCGACTTTGCCGAGCTAAACGCGCCGGCGACTCCGGGCACTCCCGCGCCGTTGAATCGCCTGCTCGATGTAACCGTCGTCGTCACCGCCGAACTGGGTCGTGTAACCATGCCAATCAGCGAAGTGCTGAGTCTCAATGCCCATTCCGTGTTGGAACTGAATCGCTCCGTCACCGAGCCGGTCGATCTACTCGTTCAAGGCGTGTTATTGGCGCGCGGCGAAGTGGTCGTCGTCAACGATTGTTTCGCCGTTCGGATTAAGGAAATAGCGGAGCCGAAGAAGAGAGGATAAGCGGAAGTGCCAATCGACGAAGGGAGAGTCGAAAGACTCTCCCTTCGTTGCGGAAGGTTTCCGCGGCGAGTCGTGGACAATTAACGGCTGGCGACGAGGCTGGCTTCATCGTCGAAACGCACGCGCGTCTCATCGCCGGCCTTGACGGCCACTTCCTTGCTGATCTTGACGAGCTTGCCATCGCGCACATATTCGGCTTCGATCGTGTAGTTGTACACGCGATCGAGGCTGAGGGCGGGCGTGACGAAGACGCGCTGCGTCGAGGTCGAGCTGGTGATCTGGCCGTCCACGGTCAGGCGCGCTTCGGCCGGGACGCTGACGATCAAAGTCGCCGGAGCGACGTTGTCGAGGCCGATCTTGCCCTTGACCGGAGGAGCGACGACCGGAGCCGGAACCACGGTTCCGGTGCAGCTCACGATGGTGGCGGAACCCGTGCAGCCACAGCAATTGTTGTGACCGCGATGTTTGCGATGTCCACCGAAGCAGCTGCTACCGTGGCAGCTCGCACCCGTGCAAGCATAATTACCGCCGGAGCATCCGTGACTACGATGCTTGCGATGGCTGCCGCTGCAGCTCGTGCCGTGGCACCCGCCGGAGCAGCTAACGTGATGACTGCTGCTACCGCCGCAGCATCCGCGGTTGAACAGACCGGCCGGCACATCGCCGCCCGTCGACAGAGCCGCCAACAAAACAACACTGTACATCGTTCAATGTCTCCCAGTACTGAAAGGGGAACCTAGGTAAACGAAAGCCCTCCAAGGGCTTGAAACCCGCGAACCCAAGAAAAACCAAAACGCATCTCCTCCGGGCGTCTGCTCGTTCGCTCGTAAGCGATCTCTCCCAACGCCGGTAATTAGGAGAAAATGCGTAAGACTGTTAATATAGTAATTCTGGTGTGGTTAGGCGTCAATGTCGAGAAATGCCGAGTGGGAAAGACCGAGCGATTCCGCGCTCGATTGCGCCGGCTGTATGGCATTTGTAGGGTGCGACGGCTTTGCACCTCTGGAGAGAGAGGCGATTGCCCTTCTTGCGCCTTTTGCCTTGTCTTCCTAAAACCCGAAGTCGAAAGAATAGGGTTCAGCTTCGCGCGGCGGGATGCTACCATAACAGAGACCGAGCGCTTCCCGCAGGGATCACGGACAATGGCTCTGCGGAGCGTTTACCGCGTTCGGTACTTGGCAGCGGGGCGTCGGCATGGAAAGTCTACGCGAATTGCTGGAAGCCGTTCGAGATCGCGCGGCCGTTCGCAAACGGTTTCGCGGCTTACTGCACATCTTGGTGGGAAAGCGGATTGCGCGCTCCGATGGCACGATCGTATCGTCCGGCATGAGTTGGCGCGATTTGGCGGCGTTGCTCAAAAAGATGCGTTGGGACCGCGAGGCGGTGAGCCAATGGGGTCTCGATCCCGCCGAACTTCCACCCCGCGACCGCGAGCGCTTTTGGTACGCGGCCATCGCCCGCGCCGCCCTCGATTCGCCACAAGCGGTCGCCGAGGCCGAGCAGATGATACCGATTCTCGAACAACTCGGCTACTCCGTCGGACCCGCTCCTCGCCCGTCCGATTCCTAAGCCTTGGAGCGAATGACCATGCCGCGATTTCGTCCGTTACGGTCGAGCGCTTCCGCGCCGCTCACGGTCGATCGATTGCGAGAGGTTTTGGCCGAAACGATTCGACCGGCTCATTTTTTCCTGGCACCCACGCTCGATCCGCACTGGGAACACGTCGCCGCCGAGGAATTGAATTGGGAAATCTTTCGCGGTCAATTGCTCGATCCGGCCCACACGCGCCTACGCCGCACGTTTGAGTCGTGGAAAGTATACGCGCAAACGCCGGAGGGGGAACGATCCGGCGAACCGCTGTTAGCCTTGTATCTCGACACCGGGGCGAACGAACTGCACGTCGTTCGAGCCCTCGATAGCTATGCCTGGGAAGGCTACGACTCCGGCGGCAATGTCTATCGGAGCCGGGAAACGCGCAAGTGGCTGCGCGAGCGTGTCGGCACGATTCGCCTCGACGCCTTCGGACAGACGGCGGAGTTAATCGACGAGCTTTCGTGTCAGCTATTTCTGGCCGTGGTCGGCACCAGCCGGCTGCCTTTGTCCTCCATCGAAACGCCGTTGCCTGCCTTCTCGTTCGGCCAGTTGTTTTACTGCTATCGTCCGGATGCTCCGCCGGAAGCCCGTCCCGCGCGCGGCTGGCGCGCCTTCGTGGCGGACATGCTCATTCCCGGACTCCATCCGCGCGAAGAGGCTCATTGGTTCGAGACCTTCCTTCACGTCGTGCCGGTGGAAGAGATGCGCGAGGCGACCGCGACGTTCGTTCGCCGTTGGACCGAACTCGGTCGAACGCGCGGCGAATTGCCCGCTCTATTGCGTTCGCTGTTCAACGAGGTCTCGCTCTCGCCGTATACCGATCTCGTCCCCAAGACGCTAGCATTTGTTCGCGCCGCCGTAGAAGAATCACTATTAACCATCGAAAATAGCGTCGATTTCTTGGGCTTCTTACTGAGGCATATCGGCAGGCATCTGACCGCCTACGATCTCGTGATCTTCCATCATCGCGGCGCGAACTATCCCGATGTCCTCCTGCTCGATGCCGTCCTCGCCGAGTATCGAAATCTGTTGCGGCACCGGCCCGACGTTTACCTCGACGGCGAGGGCGACGACCCAGGGGTTCGGCGGACGAAACGGGTTCGTCGCCGCGCACTGCGCCAGGGCTGGCTGCTGCGCCGGCGCTACGAAGGACATGCCGTTCCGGACCTGCCGACTTCGCCGGGGGAAAATCGCCGCGTCTTGCCGTCGAGCCATCCGCGCGTGCCGACAGAACAGATCGAACAGCCGGCGCGACGCTCCCATTTCTTGTACGAAGGCGATCGCCTGGTCCTGCTCGACGGCTGGGAACGCGAGGCGGTCCAACAAAGTTTCTTCGATTTGGATTGCGACGAGGAATGGCGCGAAATGGGGCTGGGCCTATTCCTCGACCGCCCGCTCGGCGTCGGTAAGAGCGTCGGCGAGCCGGATGCGACGCTGCTGCTGTCCGCCGAGGCGTTCAGCGCTACGACGGCGAGGCAACGCCTTCACGCGCTCGCAACCGAAATCGAGGTGTCCGCGCAGAACGAATTGTATCTGCGCCTTCTCGCTCGACCTCCCATTCCCGGAGTCCCTCTCGAATCCATCGGCGAGGCGCTGCGACCGGGGATCGTGTCGCTGCTCGACGCTCGACTCGCCGCCGCCGATTTCGTCTTTCTACGCAGCACTCCCAGCAGTATCCGAGCGCTGTTCGAGCAATTCGATTTCACGCCTCTCGCCGCGCGGTTCCGCCTCGACGACGTGCTGAGAAGCGAAAGCCTTCTTCTCGCCCGCTCACCGACGAGCGACGGTCTGCGCCTCTACGACCGACTCCTTCGCGTTCGCATGGAGCTTGAGGTCGCGGTGGAAAACGGTTTCGCCTCTCGGGGCGGGCAAGAGTTTCCCGTCCTCGGTCTGCGCGTGCTTTCCGTGGCGGAGACTGCGGCGGATGGGGAGACATTACCGATGCAGAATCTGCGCGAGAAGCCTCTGCCGTTGGCTCCGCGATGGACGCGGGTAATTCGCTAGTTAAAATAGAGGAGAGCAACTTGAGACAAAAACGATTTTTGAGATTTTCAATATGACCAAAGTAGCTATTCTCGGAGGCTCCGGATATACGGCGCTGGAATCGATCAAAATCCTCTTGCGCCACCCAGGAGTCGAAATCGTCGCCGTTACTTCGCGCCAGAGGGATACGCCGCGCCTCGTCGAACTGCATCCGAGTTTGACCGGACGAATCGACCTTCGTTGCGAGCCGTTTGATCCCGATCGTTTGGCGGCGCGCGGCGTGCAATTCGTGTTCAGCTGTCTGCCGCACGGTGCCAGCATGAGTGCCGTGCCATCGCTCCTTCAGCGTGGAATGCGCGTGGTCGATCTCAGCGCCGATTATCGTTTGCGCGATCCCAATGTCTATGCGCAGTGGTACGGCGAGAGCCATGAAGATTTGGCGCATTTGGCCCAGGCGGTGTACGGTCTGCCGGAGTTGTATGGCGACGACATCGCCACGGCTCAACTCGTTGCCAATCCCGGCTGCTATCCGCAGACCGGCATCCTCGGATTGGCTCCGCTGATTGCCGAGCGAGCCATCGAACCGCGGCGCATCGTTATCGACAGCAAAAGCGGTGTCTCCGGCGCGGGACGGACGCCCAAGCTGACCACGCACTTTCCCGAATGTAACGAGAGCGTCAGCGCCTATCAAGTCGGCAAACATCGCCATACGCCGGAGATCGAACAAGCCTTGTCGGAGGTGGCGGGTGAAGCCGTCGAGGTGCTGTTCGCGCCACACCTCATCCCGATGGACCGCGGTATCTTTTCGACGATCTACGCCGTGCCGCGCCGTCCATTGGCCGAGCGAGAACTGCTGGAGATGTACCGCGCGTACTATGCCCGCGCGCCGTTCGTTCGCGTGGTCGAACATCTACCGGCCACCAAGGACTGCTCCGGCACGAATTTCTTCGATGTTACCGTGCGCGTGGTGCGCGAGACGATTGTGGTGCTGGCGTGCGAGGACAACCTGATTCGCGGAGCGAGCGGCGTGGCGGTGCAGAACTTCAATCGCATGGTTGGCCACGACGAACGGACGGCGTTGTTGCCGTGATGGTTTTGTTGGAGTGGAGCCGACGGGGATCGAACCCGTAACCTCAGCATTGCGAACGCTGCGCTCTCCCAGTTGAGCTACGGCCCCAGCACATTGGGGTGAAGAGGGATTATAGGGATTTCCTGGACCCCTCATCAAGGGCGGATTTCCAGGATTGCCATCACCCGGCTGCTTACGCTGCCGGTTCGCCAACACTGGAGTCCGGCAGCTTACGCTGCCGGTTCGCCAACACTGGAGTCCGGTTCGCCTATTTCTCGGCGGCTGCCAAGCGTTGGTAGAGCGTGCCGTCGAACGGAGAGGAGAGGAGACGTTTGCGACACGCCTCCGCGCGATCGGCGTTGTTGTGCGGCGCTTGGGCGAACAACTTCGACAGATAGTACAGAGCCTTGGCGTGTTCCTCTCGGTCCCGATTGTACAACATATCGACCTTGCAATACTCCCAGAACGCACTTTCGTTCTCGTTCTTGATGCGCCGGTAATCGCCGAGTACGTTGTGGGCGAGGGCGAGCAAATGATCGTCTTTACCCGCGCGCACAATCTCTGTCAGCAGTTTGTCGATGCCGTCGAGATTACTCTTCTGGGCAATGCGCGACTGCATCAGATAGACGTTGACGAAAGCGCGCTGGGGATCGTCGCGAGGCAACGCGGATTCGACTTGAGACAGCTTGCGTTCGGCATCGGCGAACTTGTCGGCGCGCATCAGGAAACGGGCGGATTGCAGTTGGTTTTGGAGTTTGAGTTCCGGGGCGAGTCCGGCAAGGCTGCCGAGCGCCGCGTAGGTTTGACTGGCGGCTTCGTTGTCGCCCTTGTCCACTTGCAACGACGCCAACAGTTGCAAGGCAGGTACAATCTCCCAGCCGTCGCCGAAGCCGTTCTTGTATTCGACGAGCGCGGCAATGGCGGCTTCGCGCTGGCCGACATCGAGGCGCGCTTGCAACGCCTTGATCTGCGCGATGCGATATTGAAGGTAGCGATGGATGGGGACGAGTCCGCTCAGCTTGGTGCCCCCTTGTTCCATGCGATCGAGTGCTTCGAAGGCACCGAGAGCCTGGCGCAGTAGGTCCGCCCTCTTGTCGGGACGAGTCTCCTCCAACGCTCGGATAAGCTGATTGTCCGGAGCGCGAAACTGTATTTTGCTGACGACCTCGTTGCCGTACTCCACCTGGACGATGCTGGAGGTTGAGATGTCCTTGACGGCTCCGCCTTTGGTCTTCAGTTTAATCCCATTGGGCGATTCGTTCTCAATGGTTCCCGTCACGCTCTGCTGTTTCTTCTGCCCTTCTTCTCGGAGATAGACGGTGTCTTCCGCCCACAACACACCGCCTCCTACAAAAGCGGCCAATCCGAGAGTCAAGATAAAACGCATCATGGAGATCGCTCCCTATTTGGTGAAGGCTTGGCGCGAACGGCGCGGCGATTATTTCTTACCTTTGAGGTCGTTGTACTGTTGGCGCAGGTCGGCTTCATTCTCCAGCAGTTCCTCGAATCGTTTTCTCGATTGGTCGCCTCCGAAGCCGCCTTGCGCCTTTTCCAGATCGACGATGCGCTGCGCGGCGTCGCGGATGGCTTTGGCTTTCTTGGTGGAATCGGTCATGTCCTGACCGTACTTCAACATGTTATAAACCAGATGGTAATAGAAGTCGAAATAGTGATCTTTATATTTGTTGTCGTCGAGTCGGCGGACCAGTTGTTTGACGTACTTGTCGCTCAGTACGGCGGCGGGGGCGTACTTATGCTCTTCTTCCAATTGTAAGACGAGGGATTTCTGCGCGTCGATGTTTTTCGCGCCCCAGCCTCCCTTGCCGTCTTTTCCCTTGACGATCTCGTCGAGCAGCGCGCGGGCCTCGTCAATTTTTTTGACTCGGCGGTACTCCTGCGCGAGGAGCAACTGAATGGCGTGTTGCAGCGGCAAATCGGCACCTTGGGCCTCGGCGGCAAAAGTCTGGAGCAGATCGACGGCCTTTTGGTGTTCGTCCATGCCGGCGTAGCAGCGGGCCAACATATAGGCGAGTCGCGCGGTCGGCTTCTTCTGTCCGCCCGCCACGTCGTTGAGAATCGAGGAGAAGCCCGCCTTCGCTTTTTGCAGACTCTCCGCGTCGCCTTTTTTCCGCAGTTCGTCGATTTGTTGGGTAATCAGCCCGACCAACTGCGCTAACACGGTCGAGGTGCCGTCGCCGACTTTCTCCGCGGTTTTATCGGTTTGCAGCAGTTGCAGCGCTTTGACGGCGACGCGCGCCCGCTCCAGGTTGTTGATCTGCACGTTGGCGCGTAGATCGAGTCCAATCAGCCCCGGCCCCATGTCGCTTTCCTTTAACTGCGGCAGCGCGTCGGCGTTGAACCGATCGACCAAGGGATCGAGTCGTTTGGTCACTTCTTGATACTTGCCGGCCTTGAAGGCATCGTTGGCCTGCAACACGGCGGAGTAGAGCAACAATTGGACGCGCCCGTCTTCAAACTTTTTCCGCTTTTCTTTCTCCCGGTCGGCATCGGAATCCAGTTGCCAGGTCTCCACTTGTGGCTTGAGGCTGGCAACGAGATCGTCTACCTCCTTGAGTTTTTTTTGCTTGTACCATTCGAGGGCGAGCAACAGTTTGCCTTGAAGATAATCGCTCCGCGCCTCGGCGTCGGCGGAGGCATCCGGTTCGGGGAGTTTGCTCAAAGCCGCGAGTGCCCGAGCCTGGTAGCCGTTGGGATCGCCCTTTTCCTTGTCTTGGTTCGCCAATTGCATCGCGGCCCGCGCCAGCAGAAATTGCGTGCTGACGTAAGAAGGGTAGGCCGGCGTGATGGCCGCCAACTCCCGAATCGCTTCGGCAGTTTTGTCGTCGCGGAGGAGGAGGGAGGCGAGTTCGTGTCGGGCCACGTCCCCGGCGCGGTCTCGGGGCCACAACTGTGTCATGCGGCGCGCGAACTCCAGCATCCGTTCCTTGTCGGCCTTGTATTGCGGATCGTTCTTCAACGCCTTGGCATCGACGGCTTTGCTCTCGCGCTCGGCGAGCAAGCGCCCGTGGGCCAAGAGCGTGTAAATGGCGGCCGTGGAGGCTTGTGGGACGTTCGGCTTGGCTTTGGCGAACGCCTCGCCGACTTCAATGGCTTCGGCATACATTTTCTCTTCCAGCAAATAATAGGTCAACAGCGATCGCGCCACGTTCGGCTCGGAAGGCAGCTTGGCGGCGTCGGGTTTCGTGAGACCCAAGCGCAGGGCAGCGATGATGTTGGCGAGATGTTCCTTCTTCGCCGCCTCGGCCTCCTGCTTGTTGTCGCCGAATTTCCTGGCGTCTTTGCCGATCTCTCGTTGTTCGAATTGCGCGCGGGCGAAGCAATCCTCGAAGGTGTTGAGCTTAGCGATGGGCAGTTTGAAAGTACCCTGTTTGTCCATGGCCGCCAGCTTGAGCGCCTTGGCCCGATCGGTGAAGTCGTTCTCGGTGCGTTCGATGTTGCTGAGATACTTGCGGGCGTTGACGACGGCGTTCTTTTTCTCGATGGGCGGCGTTTTTGTTTCTTCCGACACGATCAAGAGGGTTTCGGCCAACAGGTATTGAACGCCGTAGCCTTCCGGGGTGTTCTTATAGTTGGGGTAATCGACCAACCATTCGGTCGCCTTCTTGATGAGGTACTCGTTGGTAAGCGGCTTTTTATCCGGGGTTTCCTTGGCTTTGCGGCACGCCAAGAGGACGAAGTAGGCGGCCAAGCGCTTGCCGTCCTGCACCGGTATTCCGGTCGCTCCGGTAACGGTTTGGTATTTGTCGAGCGCTTTGCGCGGCACGTCGAGCAGTTCGAGACATCGGGCGGACCACGCGCGGGCTTGCCAGGTGATTTTGCTCGACGATTCGCCGGCTGCGAGAGGGTCGAGGAGTCTGCTCGCATCCTGAACGAGTTTGCTGCTTGCCGCCGTATCGGCGTCGCTGGACGTGTTGAGGTAGGTTTCGGATTGATCGAGCAGATTGAGGGCGATGGCCAAGTCGGTCGCCGGCGATTTGGGCAGCTGTTTGAGAATCGCCGCAGCTTCCGTCAAGGTAACTCGCGCCTTGGCTCCTTCGACGGCCAACAGCTTGGGATCGCTTTCGAGCCGCGCGCGGCTGAGTTGAGCCTTGCCCTGAAGGGTGGTAGCGCGAGCAATGTCAAATTTCGCTTCGGCGGCGCGCGGATGGCGAGGATTGGCCTTCAGAAATTGTTGAAACTTATCGCGCGCTTGGCCGTAGAGCGCGATGCGTTTACCGCTGTCCGGCTCCTCGTTGGCCGCCTCCATCTCGATCAGCGCGCCTTCCAGGGCGAACTCATTGCGCATCGCCGGCGGCGCGCTTTTGGTCAGGCGATCGAGATAATCGCGCGCCAGGTCGCTGTAGCCGCGCGTGCGCAGTTCGTTGATAAATCGCAAATCCTCGGCATAAGGCGAGGCATCTTGCTGCCCGCGCGCCGGCATGGATGCCAAGACGGTAAACACAACAGAGACCAATACTCTTTTCATATTTTTCTCCAACTCTCGAATCGGCTCGTCTGGTCCGCGACGGATGCCGCACGTCGCCTCGGCTAGTCGTCGGCCCCTTGCGATTTACTTTTCCCGGTCTTGCAACCCGCGCGCCGTGCCGAGCGCGCCGAAAGCCTTGCGCGGTAGTGGCCAAGTCTGAATGACGGCGGCATAGTTGGCACCGTAGCGGGTATTGTGCCGCGCCAAGTCCAGCGCCGCTAACAAATGGGCGAGGCTTTTGTCGTCGATCGTGTCGGCGGCGGTGTCTTCGACGGGTTGTTTCGCCTTTTCGAGCCGCGCGCGAAAAATGGCCAGTCGCGCCCGACCGCGCAGCGCGGTGTCGCCGATTTTATCCGCCAGCGCTTCGATGCGTTCGTCCGGCATCGCCGTCCGCAACGCCAACAGAATGAGACGATACGTCTGCCACGAGAGTTCCGGCTTAGCGGCGGCTCCGGCTTCGGCGGTCTTCATCGCCGTTTCAAGATCGACACGGTCGGGGTTCTGGGCGTCGACGGCGGCGGCGGCTAAACCGAACTGAGCGCGAAACCGCGCCGCCTCGCCGAAGGCATCGCCGCTTGCCAACTTGCGGGCCGCGTCCCACTCGCCCCGACGCGCCAAGCCCTCGACTTTGCCGATGTGGGCATTGGCTTTGTCTTCGTCGGTCTTCTCGACTTTTGGCAGTTTTTTTATCTGCAATGTCTCGGCAAGAGCGATGACCTCGGCGCGCAGGGGGGGCGGCGATTTATTGTCGTACAACGCCAGCGCGTCGGCCGCGATCCTCTCGGCCTTCGCATTCTCGTTGGCTTTCAGAAACGCGAAGGCGGCGACGGCGAGCGCGGCCGCCTTGTCGGCATCGTTGGCCGCGTAAACGCGATGAACCATCGGCAAAATGCGTTCGGTCTGCCCGCGCGCCAGCAGTCCGGAGGTTACGGCGCGAAGCGCCAGCAAGCGCGCTTCGCCGTCGCCGATTTCGCGCAGCACGGCCTCAATGGCAGGCTGTGTCTTGTCCCAAGGGACGGCCCGTTCGCGGTCGGCCTCCTCCTTGTTGCCGCCCAAATCGACTTCCGCCGTCGCCAAGTCGATCAAAAGGGCATCGCGCTCCTTGCTTTTAGTTTCCGAACGCAAGGCAGCGAACGCCTTGCCGAAATGCTCGTTGGCGTTCTTGGCCGGTCTTTCGGTTTTTGGATTCAGACAATACTGGGCGGTTTGCAGTTCGAGCGCGGCACGTTCGACGGGCTTGGCATCCGCCGACGCCGAATAGGCGGAAGCCTCGTCCAAGAGTCGGCCCAAGGCACGTTGGCTCCACCAGCGAGAACCCATCCATCCCGTTCCACCCAAGAAAACGAGCAGGACAACACCGAGTACCGGCCAGCGGAGTTTCTGCCACATCGTACGCGGAGGTACTTTTTCGGAAATGACACCGGCTTGAACCAGCGTTTGCTTTCCCACGGCGGCGGCGCGCGCCGAGCCCCAAGCCCCTTCGAGAGCCGGTTCGTCTGGCAAACGCGCGCCGGTCGGCCCGCGCGCTTCGACCTTGCGCCAATCCTTGGGATCTTTCTTGACCAACTCCGGCACTTTGATGATCTGCCTGCATTCCGGACAGGGCGCGCGTTTGCCGGCCAGGTCGGCGGGGAAGTGGATCGCCTCATCGCAATACGGACAATTGAGATCGACGGTTCGGGTATCGACCGGCCTTTCCACCGGCTTCGGCTCGTCGGCAAACAGCGCGGCGGCCTCGGTCTCCACATCGGCGGCGGGATGCGACGGCGACGGGGGTTCCGGCGACGGGACATCGGCTTGCGGTGGAGCGATTGCCGTCAATTCCGGCACGGTGAGGATCTGTTTGCACGCTTTGCAACGGCCCTTCTTACCGGCCATTTGTTCGGGAACGAGCATACCCCGTTTGCAATGGGGACAAGTGATTTTGATCGCCATGATTGCCAAGGTCCATTCTGGAGCGTCGTCTTTACTTGCATCTTACCACGTTGCCTTCGGCGTTTGCACTCCCCCACCGCGGCGTGGCGCGCCGGGCGAGGGCATCTCTTGGCGTCGCTAACTTCTTTCACAGCCGCACGGGCGAGACGAAACTCTTCGGTTTGACGGCCAAGAGCGAACACGTCAACTCCGGCAGCAAGCGTTCCGCCGTGTTGCCGATCATCACACCGGCCAAGCCGCTGTGCGCCACCGTCCCCATCGCCACTAAGTCGATGGCATTGTTTTTCAGAAAATTCAGAATTCCTTCGTCCGGTAAGACGCCGATCTCATCGACGAGGTGGAACTTGACCGGCGACGAAATCTCGGCCCCGCCGACGCGCTCGATCTGTTTCTCCAACCCTTGCAGCGCGCGCTCACGCACTTGACGGCGATAGGCGGTCTCCTTGGCGCTGGGCAATCCGGTACACCAATGGCGGTCGAGTGGAAAATCGACGACGTGGAGGAGATGAATCTGCGCCGGGACCACGCGCGCCAACTCAACGACCAAGCGCAGTGCTTCCTCGGCAACCGGATCGAGATCGCTGGCAACGAGAATTTTCAACGGATTGGGATCGTCTCCGGGCTTGGCCACCCACACCGGGCAGGCACAGCGGCGCACCAATTTGATAGCCGTGCTACCAAACAACATCCGTTCCATGCCGCTGCGATCGCGGGTTCCGATCAGGACGAGATCGTGTTGGTCGCGCAGCGATTGGCGCACCATCTCCAACCAAACGCTCCCCAGGGCCAGTTTGTCCGTGGCCTCAATGCCCTTGGCCCGCGCCTGTTGCACCAGGCCGTGGAGAATCGTGGCGGCGGCGCGCTCGGCGGTGGTCGTGAGATAGCGAAAGTCGGTCTCGTCCAGATGCGGCAGCGATTCGATGCTGAGGTCGAGAACGGAGAAGAACGTCAACCGAGCCTTGGTTTGCTCCGCCAACCACAGGGATTGTTGCACGACGGAACGAGCGACGTGAGAAGGTTGTAATGTCGCGGCGTCGTATTGGGTCAGATCGACGCCGACCAAAATGTTGCGGAAGAGGCACATACGCGGACTCCGAATCGGTCGAGGGCGGGCGTTGGCGTAAACACATTTTAGCGAGAGAGCAACTCTCGGAGAGCCACGAACCTTTCGACCCGCTCGCACTGCCGACGGAGCCTCGCTTTGAGCGTCGCGTCGAGCAAGACGTTGGGTTAGAGCCTCTTAAGAACTATACGCGGAGAAAGGCGGCAGCGGGAGAGGGGAAACTTGAGAGTTCTTCGGAGATGGGTGAAAAAGGGCTGTCAGTTTTCCTAATTCGCGAGGCTGCTCCATACCGATAAGCCCAATGTGATTTACGGAGGATGCGGGTTTTACCTGAAGAAACGCTTGGAATGAAAAGACGGGTCGTTTAGGGTGTCGAGGAAAGCGCGAGAGTCTTTGCCCAATCGACTCCGGCCCCGCTTTCATTCGAGACATTCCGCCCTCTCGCCCCTGTTGCCGCCGCGCCTGACTCGGCGGTCGTCTTTGCGAGGAGGAAAAATGAACGGTTGCAACCGCGCTCGATGGTGGCGAACCGGATTACTGGCCGTGGGGTTGTGGGGAGGATACGTCGCCGCCTCCCCACAAGACCCCTTGGAGCCACTAGACCAAAAAAACGAAGCGAAAAAGGACGAGGCGAAAAAGGACCAGCCGTTGCCTTCGCCGCGGAAGGATTCGAGCAAGGAAGGGAAGCTCGAATCGACCATCGAAGCGAACTTGCCGCAAGTGCCGCCTTCGATTCTGCCGGACACGGTCAATGGCATCGATCTGGCCTGCGCACTGCGGTTGGCCGGCGTCGAGAATCCAGAGATACTCATCGCCCGCCAGCGGGTCGTCGGTGCCGAAGCGATGCGTTTGGCCGCTTTCGCACAGATCTTGCCCAATCTGAACGTCGGCATCAACTACGACGCCCACACCGGCCCCGTGCAACAGTCGGACGGTAATATCCTCAAGGTCAACCGCGAGGCGTTGTATCTTGGTCTGGGTAGCGGTGCCATCGCGGCGGGGACGGTGAACATACCCGGCGTCTTGTGGACGGGTAATCCCGGCGGGATCGTGTTCGACATCTTGGCCGCTCGTCAGACGGTGCGCGTCAAACAGTTCGACAGCCTGGCCGTGCGCAATCAGATCTTTTTGCAGGTGGCCAACGGCTACATGGAGTTGCTGCGGGCCGAGGGGCGACGCGCCGTCGCCAATAAGAACCGCGACGATGCCCATGTCATCGCTCGGTTGACGGCCGCAAATGCCGCAAAAGGGCAGCGCCGCGATGCCGATGCCAATCGAGCCGCCGCCGAGTACGCCGACCGCATCAACTATTCAGTGGACGCCGAAAATCAAATGCTCGTCGCCTCCGCGCGTCTGGCGGCGTTAATCAACGTGCCGCCTTCGATTCAGCTGCACGGACACGACGGTTGGGTGGTGCCCACTCCCATTGTTCCCGAACCGATCCCGATGCGCGAACTGTTGCTGATGGCCATCAATCGCCGCCCCGAATTGGAGGCTCGCAGGGCTGCGATCCGCGCAGCCACGAACGAACTGCGCAAGGCTCAAATCTTGCCGTTCTCGCCGAATGTCTGGGGAGGCCTCAGCGCCGGTACGTTCGGTGGTGGAAGCAACATCGCCGCCGCGAACGGATTCAACGAATCCCGGTTCGGCAACCTAGCCCCTCGCCTTGATGTCGATGCGGTTCTCTATTGGACGGCTCAAAACATGGGGCTAGGCAACTTCGCGCAAATCCGCTTCGCCCGAAGCGAACGCCGTATCAGCGAACTCGAGTTCGTCCGCGATCTCAACATGGTCCGCAACGACGTGGCCAGGGCATACGCAGGCATTCACGCTCGCTTCGCACAGATTAAGATCGCACAAGACAGCGTGGCCTCGGCTCAGAAAGCTTTTGAAGAGGACTACAAACGCATCATCACGACCGACACTGGCCTACCCATCGAGCTTATCAACAGCTTCCGATTGCTGGCTCAAGGGCGGAACAATTATCTCGACGCCGTGGTCAACTACGACGAATCCCAGTTTGCCATGTATGTGGCGTTGGGACAGCCGCCGGCGAGTCTCCTGGCGCGGGAAATGCCCAAGGATATTGTCCCGCCCCCCGAATTGGCTCCGCTACTGCCCGGTTGCACCCGGACGAACGGTTCGGGAGCTTGCTCTGCCTGCAATACCTGCTCTCCAAAGAATTGATGCCTCCTACGGTTCTCGGCGCGCTCGACTTCTCCCCAAAGGATCGTCGAGCGCGCCGAGAGAGACTCTCTCCGACGATTTCTACCGCTCACGGAAGGAATGGGATAGGGACATGAGATCGAGAACACCCCATGAACGTGGTCGTCGGGTCTGGCGAGCAGCGGGTGCGGCTCTGCTGGGATTGATGGGCGGCTCGTCCGGCTGTCAATGGAGCAGCGATCGCCACCTCGTTCGTCCCCCGGCGACGAATCCGACGATCGCTTCCCTCGTTTCGCAGGAAGCGGATCGACCGCTCCAGAAGGCGACGGGAAAGCCATCGCCCGACGACGCGACGGCTGCCGTCGCCCCGCCAGCCGAGATCGTACAGACCTCGGCGCTATCCACCGAGGTTCCGCACGGAAGCCCGCTGGCGACCGCAAGTCCAGCGGAGAGCGCGGCATCGAGCCAGAAGCCTTCGTCGCCCACTCGCACGGTTGCCTATGCCCAACCGGAAGCCGAGCCAGTCGCCGTGGCCCAGAAGGGCAAAGATGAGACGAAGCAACAGGCAAAGGGGATGGGCGAGTCCGACTATCAGGTGGATCGCACCCTCCCCAGCCCCGCGGACGGCATCGCCACGCCCGCCATTCCGGTCCCGGAAAAGTCGTTGCCCATCACGCTGAACGCGTCGCTGTCGTTGGCGGGTGTGGAGAACCCGGTCATCGCCATCGCCGATCAAGCCATCCGCGTCGCGCGCGCTCAACAGTTGCAGGCTCAGGTGCTTCTGCTGCCCAGCCTGAACGTCGGAGCCAGTTACGATTTGCACAATGGTCCGTTGCAAGGATCTCCGGGTGAGATTCGTAAAGTCGATCGACAAGCGGTCTACTATGGACTCGGTGCCTATTCGGTCGTCGCAGGTTCGGTGAGCATCCCCGGTTTGTGGATCATTCAACCGCTGGCCGACGCCATTTACGAACCGCTCGTCGCCCGTCAGGTCGTAGCCAATCGTCGCTATGCTGCGGCGGCGACACGGAATCAGGTTTTGTTGGACGTGGCCTCGGCTTATCTGGACATGATGGGAGCGGAGGGACGATTGGCGGTGATCCGTCAATCGGTGAAAGACTTCCAGGAAGTGGCGGGCTTGACGGCCAAATATGCCCGCCCGAACATCGGTCTGGGACGTGAGGCGGACGCCCAACGCGCGCTCTCCGATTTGCAACAGCTGCAATTCGAGGAGCAGCATGTGCAAGAAGAAGTGGCCAACGCCGCGGCCGATCTGGCGCGTCTGCTCAATCTCGATCCCGCCACGCGCTTGCACACCGGCGAGGTGCCGATTCAGGTCGTCCAGTTCATCGACCCCAAGGAAACGCTGCCGAATTTGTTGGAAGTGGCGGCGCGGAATCGCCCCGAGTTAATGGCTGCCGCCGCCAGCATTCGCGCCAGTCAAACGCGGTTGCGTCAAGAGCAAACGCGCCCGCTGTGGCCGACCCTCTGGGCGGGACTCAGTGCGGGAGACTTCGGCGGCGGCGCATCGGCCATTCAAAATCCACAAATCCCGGCTTCACAGCTGGTCGATGGAGCAGGGCAAGTCGGAGGGCATACCACCCCCGTCTTCGGTAACATCGCCGCGCGGGTCGATGTGGATGTCATGGCCTATTGGACGCTGCAAAACTTCGGCATGGGCAATATCGCGCACGTCCGCGATCGCCGCGCCCAGTTGAACGAAGCCCAGGCGGGACGCATCGCCGTTCTCAATCGGGTGTACCTGGAAGTCTCCGAGGCGTACAACACGTCCGCCCAGCAGTTCAAGTCGATCGAGATCGAACGCCGCCGCGTCCAAGAGTCTTCCGACGGTTTCCAACGCGATTTGAAACGTATCATCACCACCGATCGCGGCCTGCCGATTGAGGTACTCAACAACGCCGAACGTCTGGTTTCGGCGCGCCAACGCTTGCTGGCCGCCGTCATAGGTTTCGATCGAGCGCAGTTCCAGCTGTTCGTGGCCTTGGGGCAGCCGCCGACGATGGTGGTCGAGGGCGACTCCCTCGGTTCGACGACGCCTCTCGACTCCAAACAGACCCCTCAGACGGAGAAGAAGTGAACGAAGAATCCGTTTTGTCCGCCCGCCGCGCCGCCAAGATTCGTCTTGTGGGCGCGGCGGACTGGCAAACCGAGTCGATTCGCGGTACAAGAGGTATATGGTATCTCTGGTAACGATTAAAGGCCCCAACGCGGGTCAGTGCTTTGCTCTGAACGGCGATAGTTTGCTCATCGGCCGGCAAGAGGACGTTGCCATCTATCTCGATTCGCTCGCCGTCAGCCGACAGCACGCCCGCGTCGAACGCCACGGCGGCGAATACTTCATCGAAGATGTCGGCAGCAGCAACGGTACATTTCTCAACGGCAAACGCCTCGTCGCCCCAACCCTGCTGACCGAAAAAGACGTACTTCAAATCGGCCCCTATGTGCTGCGCCTTCGCCCCGAACCGCCTCCTCCGCCGAGCAGTCCGCCCCTGCCCGATCAGATCATTCGCGCTCAGATCAGCGCCGCGCCGTCCAATCTCACGCTCTACAACCAGAACCCCGCGCACAAATTGCAGGTGGTCCTGGACATCGCGCGCCATTTGGGCCGCACCTTGGAACTGGAACCGCTTCTGGGACGACTTTTGGAGCATTTATTACAGCTCTTCCCACAAGCCGATCGCGGCATGGCATTGCTGTGCGAAGGCGAACATCTCAAAGTCAAAGCCCAACGCAGCCGGCATAAGGGCGAAACGCAGTCCGATTACCCGTATAGCCGGACCATCGTTCGCCGCGCGTTGGAAGAAGGCGTCGGCTTGCTGAGCGAGGACGTGGCCGGCGATGCTAACTTGGAACTGTCGGCCACGATGATTTCGCTCAAGCTGCGCTCGTTTTTGTGCGTGCCGTTGGTGGGTTTCGAGAATCGGCGACTCGGTGTGATTCAGCTCGATTGTTTGCGCGCCGGCCACGTCTTCAATGCCGACGATCTGGAACTTTTGACCGCGCTGTCCATCCAGGTCGCTACCGTGCTGGAGAACGCCGACCTGCACGCCCAGAGATTGCGCGAGGAAAGGCTGCGCCAAGAACTCCTGTTGGCCCGCGATATCCAACAGGCCTTTCTGCCGGCGGACTTCGCTTTATTCGACAATGGCGATCCGGAATTGTTTGCACGGGTCCTCCCGGCTCGACAAGTGAGCGGCGATCTCTACGACTTCTTTCTTCGACCCGACGGCCGGCTGGCCTTCTTTCTCGGCGACGTTTCGGGAAAAGGCATGCCGGCGGCGCTGTTTATGATCGCGGTGCGGACGCTGATCCGTCATTTGGCCCCCTCGGCGAGCAGTCCGGCCGAACTGCTGCGAAACCTCAACCGCGCCCTGACGGAAGACAACCCGACCGCTTTGTTCGTCACGTTGTTGCACGGTATCTATGACCGCCGCAATGGGTCGCTGCTTTTGGCCTGCGGAGGCCATCCGCCGCCGCTGCTGCGCCGCGGCAATGGCCGCATCGAACCGCTCGCACTGCCTCCGGGCATGTTGATCGGCTCCGTCCCCGACCTGCGCATTGAGGATACCGAGTTGAAACTGAAACGCGGCGAGACGTTGATTGCCTACACGGACGGTTTGACCGAGGCATTTGGGCCGGGCCGTAAGGAGATGTTTGGCCGCGAGCGTTTGTGCGAAGTGTTGGGCGGAGCGAATCGTTCGCTCTCGTTGGAAGCCTGCGCCGATGCCGCCAGCGCCGCAGTGCGAGATTTCAGCGGCCAGACCGAACTCCAAGACGATCAAACGCTCCTGTTGCTGCGGCGCGCTTGAACCTTCGAGATCACCAATCCAGCGCTCGCTTCACCCTACGAATTACCTTCAGACCCGCGACTGCGAGTGGGCGGTTTTTCGATCCGTTCTCCCCGCTCCCTCGCGGTCGGCTATAATCCACAAGTGAAAGTAGCGCTTCTCAGCCAGGCGCGAACGGGAAGGGAGGGCTGCCCGATGGCGATTGGCCCGCGTGAGTGTTCGATCCCTCTCTTTTGAGCGAGGGGCAGAGTGAGGAGAGAAGTAAGCCATGTCCGACGTTTCCCGACCGCGTCTCAGTCCGCTCGCCGTCACCGCCTTTGTGCTGGGGATTTTGTCGCTGGTTCTGACCTTGGCGGCGGCGCTGCCGGCTCTGTTTCTGGGCGTTCAGGCCATTCGGTCCATCAATCGCGCCGACGGACGACTGCGCGGGCAGCGGTTGGCGATCGTCGGTTTGGTGTTGGCCGCGATGGTGACACTCGTGAGCATTTTCGGCATCGTGGCTCTCATCCTGTTGAAAGCTCAGGAAACTTCCCTCGACGCGGGTTGCAAGAATAATCTCCGTCAGCTCGGCCAGGCGATCCAAGCGTATGCCGACGATCGCAAGGCGAAATATCCTCCTGGAACCGTCCTTAATCCCGATCTGTCACCCAATCGCCGGTTGAGTTGGCTAGCGGCTCTCGTACCGTACCTCACCCCGTCCGGACTAACCGGCACAAAGGCGAAGAAACTCGAGTTGCCAATTGCCTTCGCGGAAGCGTGGGACGCCGAGGCCAACGTGGGACTCCGAAAGAAGGTCGCGCCGTTTCAATGTCCGGCGTTTGCGCTCGATCTGGCAGCGAATCGAGCCGATTTTACCTCGTACCTCGGCATCGGCGGCGTGGGGGAAGACGCCGCGTTCCTGCCGTTCGACGATGTCAACGCCGGGTTCTTCGGCTACGATCGCATCTTGGGTCCAGACGACATCACCGCCCGTCTCGGCGCGTTGATGACGGCCGTCGAGTCGCGGAAGGAGAATGGACCGTGGGCGGCCGGCGGCACGCCGACCGTTCGCGGTCTGGAGGGCGATTGCGAGCGCTACCTCGGTACCGATGCCGCTTTTGGCGGCCTGCATCGCAACGGAGCGAACGTCCTTTGGGCCGATGGCTCCGCACACTTGGTCGCGGACCAAGTCGATCCGAATGTGTTTCGTCTCGAAGCGCGGATTAATCGGCCCTAGAAGTCGCGCCGGCGGTCGCGAGGTAAGCGAGGGCTACTCTTCCTCGCTTAGCCTGCGGAATTCCGTCGATGCACCCCCTCTCCGATTCTTGCCCGGCAAGAAATCTCCAGATAATGGTTCGCGGCGCGGTCGCGGCCGTCGTTTATGTAGTAAGGAATCATTGGGCGGGTCTGCGACCGGCGAGGCGCGTGCGCGCCCGATAGTCTGCTATGGGAGAATCGACGGTGCGAAAACTACTGGTGGCCAGCCAAAAGAGCGGCGTGGGCAAATCGACGACGTCGATGAATTTGGCCGCGGCCGTGGCCTCGACCGGAACGCGCGTCTTGCTCTTCGATGCCGACCCGCTCAGCACCATCGGCGAGGCGCTTCATCTCTCCGAACATCCACGCCGTCAGCTGCTCCGTTCCATGGGCGTCGATCTTCCCGGCGCGCTGGTACTCGACTTTCTCCCCGGCTTGGACGTACTCTGTCCCTACGCGGGGGAACATTGTTCCGACGCGGACTTTGAGCGGCTGCTGCGAGCGCTGGCAACTCCAGCGGCGCAACAGTTTCACGGCTGCCTGATCGTCGATGTGCCGCCGTTCATGGGCGGCAACGCCGCGCAGTTGCTCGCTCTCTGCGATGAATTTCTATTGGTCATGCGCGCCGAGGCCATGGCGTATCGCACGCTACCGGCGCTTCTGGAATTGGTGCAGCGCTCTAGCCGCGATGGTCTGGCTCCGCCCATGCGCGGCATCTTGCTGACGCTGCCGGACGGCGAACAACCCGGCGGTCGATGGGAACGCGAACTGCGCGGGCGCTTCGGCGCGCGCGCCCTCGCGGAGGCGATCCCCTACGACGAACGCATCGGCGAGGCGCTCAAAACCGGACAGATCGGCAGTCATCTGTTCGCCGAGTCCCCGGCGGGGCAACAGTACAATCGTTTGGTCGGCACGTTGAATTTGACCTCCGAAACGAGTTCGACGTTTATCGTGGAGCAGTTTCTAGGCGGATTGCGTGAGGCGGCGGAGACGGTCGGCCCCGTTGCCGTCGCTCCTTCCCTTCCCAGCGTCGAACTGACTCAGGAATCGGAGAAGACTTCCGTGGAGGCGTCTCTCTTCGTTCCTCCGCCGGAACCCGTTCCCGTCGCCCCGGCCTCGTCGCATCGCGTCCGTCGTTTGAGTCGATCGGGCGAGATTCCTCGCCCCAAACGCATCGAACGAAATCTCCCTCCAGCCGCGCCGCCAGCTCCCGTTCCACCGACGGAGCCGGTACAACCTCCCGCCAACGCGCTCGCACAGCTTTGGCCTTTGTGGATCTTACTCGGCGCGGTTCTGGGCGGAGGGATTCGCTTCCTCCCGTCGACCGCTTCCATGTTACCGATTCTAGTGGGAGTGGGTGTAACGCTTCTCGTCGTCGTCGGACTCTTCGCCCTGGCGTCTCAAGATCGTCGTGTGCCGGGGACTGAAGAAATCGAGCGGAAAAAGCCTCGCTCCCGTGAAATCAAGAAGGTGAAGTCCAAAGGCTCGTCGCGCGCCGATGCGGCGTCGGCACGTCTGGCCGCCCTGGCCGACTCGACCAAATTGGGACGGCGCGACTCCGGAATCAATTGACCGCCGACCCCAACAACGACGCGAGCAGATCGTCTTGCGGATAGCCGTGGCCCAGATGTTGGCGAAAGCCCTCGGCGAAGGCAACACCCGCCTCCCGACCGCGATGGGCGCACCAAGAACGCATCGTCTCGACATACTGATCCATGCCGTGATGCTTTCGCAGCCAGTCGCGCTGGCTGGCATGGGTCGAAAGCATTTCGGTCTTTCGCTCCATCGCGGTGCCAACGTCGATCCGCAACCCCGGTTCGACGGAGCGGCCCAGAGCGTCCTTGCCTTCGATGGGATCGCAATAATAGAGATGGGGAATGTGCGGAAGGACCGGCGCATCGTTCGGGTCGGCATGAAAATTCGGAGCGGGCGCGGCAAACACGGCGGCGCGAACGAGAAGGCTCGTCATCTCGTGATCGACGTGATAGTCTGCCGGGTTGTGCGTCAACACCAAGCGAGGCTGCACCTGTCGCAAAAGTTGTACGAGGCGTTCGAGAGGACGTTCGTGATAGAAAATGCGCAGATCGCGTTCTTCGAGACAGTGATACGTCGCTCCCATCCGCGCGGCGGCAGACGCGGCTTCACCGCGACGAATGCGCGCGATCTCTTCCGGTCCATGCTCGACCGATCCGCAATCGCCCGGCGTCATGGTGGCGATGTGTACCTGCCACCCGCGCTCGCTCGCCAGACGAATCAGGGTGCCGGCGCACAAAAACTCGGCATCGTCGGGATGGGCCAACACACTGAGGACAACAGCGGCCATGAAGAGTTTCTCAGGGTTGAACCGGAGGCGCTCCGGGTAGTTTGGGCTGTTCGCCGGACGGTTTCCCCGTATACACCGCTGGGAACAAGCGCTGCAATAATTGGGTGCGCGCTATGTCGGAAACCAAGGGCACACCCTCTTCGTCGTTCACGTCGAAGATACCGCCCAAGAGCGGATTGTCCCAATCTTTTTCGAGTAATGGCGGCATCCATAGCGACAGGCCGACCGGGCAGGCACCGGCTCCCAGAGGCGTCTCCAAGGGCGGCAACAGCAGTCCAGCCGCCTTCGTCTTAAAGGCCGAACCGCCCAACCGCGAGAACAGATTGATGTAGCGCAGCTGAAGTTCGAAGGTATGTTCTTGCACCAACGAATCGCGGCGAAAAACCTTATTCCTTAACAGAACCTTGTCGCGCCAGGCTTGGAGTCCGGTCGGCTCTTGGAACTTCTGGAGCGAGCCTAGTTCGTCGTTGCGCAAACGCAGGGCATCGAACGCCTCGAAGATCGTCTTACGACATTTCAACGTATCGGGTTCCGATTCGATCAGCGCATGATTGTAGTGGAAGTCGAAGTTACACAACTGCGCGTTTTGTTTCAGCTCGCGCAGGAATAGGAAGGCGAAAATCTGCTCGCGCGTCTCGGCGTCGAGATTCTCTTCGCGGAGCGCGGGGGGCAGGGAGGTGGCATTGAGATTGTACTTGGCCGACAGCGCGTTCGACCGATCGGTTTTGATCTTCATTTCTTGAGGCGAAAGGAGGAAATGATTGGCATCGCCAAAGCTCTTCCACGCCTCCAAGGTTCGTTGCCACGATTTCAAACCCCAATCTCGCCCCGCGCCGACGACGGCCGGCTTGTTGTCGGCGAAGCCACCGTTGTCGCGGAACCAATCGGGTATCTCCCAACCGGAAGCGTCGAACCATCCCTCGTCCTGAAGACGTTCCGAAGAAAACCGCAGGGCTTGCGCGGGGAAGGTGCGGAAGATCACCGTCATCATGTGACCGTTCATTCGCTGATGGACGTGGTCCTCGATCGGCTTACTCGCTCCGGGCAGCTTGTCCGGTTCGGGCAGCGGTTCTTGGGCATAGCCGAACCAAGCATGGGAGACGTGGTAGACATCGTGTTCGTCGTATAGTTTCTTGTCGTCCGTCAGTGCGCTTTCGTCGCGCGGCTGCTGTTTGGCATGGGCCTCATGTTTGGGCGGCAAAACGGGGAAGCGATCCGTTACAGCGTCCTTGTACGCATCTTCCTTCGGCTTCCACATGCCAGCCGCCGACGCCACGGTATCGACGTACAACGACGGAACGCGGAAATTGTCTTCGAGATATTGAATCAAATCGTCGGGACGTTCGCAGCGAAATTGACGCAATTGATCCGAGGCTCTCTCACGCCTCATGCCTTCGCGCAGTCGCCGAACCAATTGCGGATGATTCTTGCAGAAATCTTCCAATTCGTTCCAATTGATCTCTTGCCGGCCGTCCTTCATCGTCCAAAAGCGCCCCGGATCGCGTTCGTTGGGGCGAATGATGCTCAATTGAAACAGCGAGCGAAGGATATTGGTATCGTCGCTCTGACCGATTTTGTGTTGGGTGAAAAATCCGATCGACCAACGCATGTCGGGATTATCCCGGTTGCGCCGTTCGCCGTCGGCCAACAATTGGATGCCGCGCGCGATGTAGAAATACTTATCGCTGGCGCGATCGGATTCGACCGACACGTTGTACGACATATTCCAGCTTTGAAAGATCCACGGCGTTATGAAGTGCGGTTGCAGTTTGACCAACGAGAGGACATACATATCCAGCTCGTTCCACTGATTCCGCTTTTGTGCGTCCAAGGCGTTCATCCACAGCACACAGGTAGCCGCCCCGCGCGAACCGATGGTCGTCAGACGGGCAATCGCGCCGATCAAATCGACATCGCCTCGGCTCTGTTCGCGGATGGACAGCGCGCTGGCTTGGGCGTCCACTCCTTTTACTTCGTAGCCGAAGACGCTGAATTCTCGAGTGCGCCACAGATACGCCACCGTGAACAATACGAGAATCAAGCCGGCGTAAGTCAGCTTGCGATGCAATGCCTGTCGTTGGAACGGACTGGCCATGATTCACTCCTATCGGCTATCGGCTTACGTCGGCGCGGCGATCTCGCGTCCTTTTAGTAGGAAATAGCCTAAGACGATCCAAGGCAACAAATAGAGTATGAGCGCGCCGAGATCGAATGCCAGATGCGCGAGGGGTATGTTGAACCCCTCGCCCACATAGTTAGTCAGATCGTAGCGATCCACGTCGGGTATCAGATCGAGTAAGCGGCGGATGAGCCAGCGGAAGCCGATGTCGCCCCCCTCGGCCAGAGTCTTACTGGTTCCGTCTTCCAAGGGGATGAGTGCGATTTGGCGATTGGCCAAGCGCACGAACGCTTCCATCGGCCCGCCGCCGGCAGCAGTCCCTTGACCGATCGATTGGATGTAGCCGATCGCTCCGCCGCCGGTAAAGAGCAGCGCGGCAACAATCATGCTGATGACGCCGCTCAGATAGGTGCTAAGCGCCGTGGCCAAGCCGATGACCAAACACAGGCGCAGCCACAGACCGAAGGCACCCTTGTAAAAGTTGAGCGTGAAAGCCGCCGCGTCTCTGCCGCTCGTAGGATCGTCCAAACGCCAATAGAGATCGTATTTGGCCATGCCAACGTACTGCGTCACGCTCTGCTTGGTCACCGAGACGCGGGTTTCGATGGCCGGCCTCGCGCCGCTGCCGGCGGCGTTCGGGATCGGCTTGCGCTGGGCGTTGCGGAACAGCCCGCCGGGGACATCGATAAACAGCGTGTGATAGTCCGTGATGTCTTTGGCGGGTACGACATAGTAGCCGTACTCCTCGGCCAACTCGTCGTCGATGGCCGCGTCGGAGAGGCGATAGCTCGGCGGGGCGTTCAGCTCCAGTCTATTCTTCGTGAGCCGCGCCCGCTTTGCCTCGACGAGGGCGTTAACCTCGGCTTCGCTCGGACGATCGACTTTGTTCTCCAACCGCGTTCGATAGCCGTTCAGCCACTCGTCGATGTCTTTTTGGTCGAAGAGGTTGCTTTTGGTCATCCATCGGCTGCGGTCGGTGTTGTAGCCGTCTTTGTCGCTGGGGATGAAATGGGCGGTGTGAAACTCGAAGGTGCAGGAGACGCCGCGATTCTCGAACCCCTTGGTCTGGCGAAAAATGTCGAACGCGAACTCGCAGCGGACGGCATCGCGCTCGGCCAAGGCGTTCGGCACGTTGCGAAAACTCCAGACGGCGAATTGCGGTTCTTGATTGGGATTGGCCGCCGTGATGTAGCTACGGTAGTCCCACTCGCGGCCGATGTTGGTTCCTTTCTGCGCGTCGCCGGTGTTCTCGAAGCGTAGTTCTCCATATTGCGGGTCGCGGGCTTTGAGGCTCTCCTCTGCCGCCTCCTTATCGACGCCGCGCACCACATAGACGAGGCTCAGCGAAGTCATCAACAACAGCACGAGCGTCATCAGCGCCGTGAAACCCAGAAACCGTCCCAGCACGATCTCGAAGCGCTCGACGGGTTTGGTGGTGATGGTGTGCATCGTCTGTTGGCGGATGTCGGTGGGTATGCTGAAGGCGGCGAGAACGACGGCCGCGATCAGGAGCAGTTTCGTCATCACCCAGTAGATGATGCCAACGTAGTTGCGTACTTGATATTCCGGCTTATAGGGGATAAACCAGCTGCCAAACAAGAAGACGAGAAGGAGGGCGGAGAAAGCGTAGAGAACCTTCTTGCGGATGGCCTCCTTAAAGCTGAGCTGGGCCAACGCGCCGATGCGGCGCAGACGCAGCGGAGGCAAACCGCGGAGGAAGGGTAGGCCCACGGCTATCAACCCTCCCGCGCCGGCGAGCGTCAATATCCACGACTTATATTTCTCGACCGAGACGGGATTCTTCAAAATCACATGGGAAGCGAAAATCAGACCGAAATAGCCGAGGTATCCGGCAAACGACACGAGCAGGCCGACCGCGAAGAACGTGCGCTGCCAGGCAGGTATGCGCGTTCGATCCTCTTCGCGCAGGCGCGCGTAGTAGACGGCCAACCATATCACAGCGCCAAACGTCGCCCAACCGCCGGCCGTCTGCACCCATAGAAGCAACTCGGCTGGCACATCTTGGAGCCGCATCGGATCGCGATCGAACGTCATCACCGCGAACATGAAATATCCCACAAAACCTTGCCGGCCCGCAGCGCGAGCAAGGGGAGACCGATACCCTTGCTCGCGCTGCGGGCTGGCAAGCAAAGGAGTGATACGTCAATCGTTAGCGTTTCTCCGCGATCTTCGAGGTTGAACCGCCCTCGCCTCGCTGCTTCGGTTCCGCACCCGGAAGGAAGCGACGGCCCGGATGCGCCTTGCTCTCTTCGACGATGCGTAGGAAGTAATCTTCGAGCGTTGTCGTTGGATGGCCGATGGAATCGAGTTTGCCGCCGTGCTTGCGCAACACTTCTTCCAACTCGCGGCGCAACTCGTCGGTCAATTGGAGATCGCTGGCCCGCAACTCGACGCGGCGATGATCTTGCAGCAACGTCTGCACTTCGCCATAAGCCTGCAATTCGCCGTCGTTGAGGATGGCGATGCGGTCGCAGACGTCTTGCACGTCTTCGAGCCGATGGCTGCACATGATGACCGTCTTGCCCAGGGCGCGAAGATCGCGGATGAGATCTTTCATCCAACGGGCACCGAGCGGATCGAGGCCGGAGGTAGGCTCGTCGAGAATGACGAGATCGGGATCGTTGATGAGGGCTTGCGCCAAGCCGATGCGCTGCCTCATGCCTTTGGAATACTCGCGCAGCGTGCGTTTGCGGTCGGCCTTGAGTCCGACTTTCTCGATGAGTTCTTGTGCCCGCGTCCGGCGCTTAGCCGAAGGGAGGTCGAACAGACGGCCGTAAAAATCGAGCGTTTCCTCGGCGTTCAGGAAGCGATACAGATACGATTCTTCGGGCAGATAGCCGATGCGCTCGTTCTTGACCACGTCGGCGGCGGGTTGACCGAATACAAACGCTTCGCCGTCGGTCGGATAGAGTAAACCGAGCAACAACTTGATGGTCGTCGTTTTGCCGGAGCCGTTGGGGCCGAGCAGTCCGAAGATCTCGCCTTGGCGCACCTCCATATTGAGAGCGCGAAGCGCGGTCTTCTTCTGGCGTCCCCAAAAGTCGCGGTACACCTTGGTCAGTTTGCGCGTTTCAACGATCGCGTTTTGCGGCATGCGCCACCTCTGTCGGAGTTCCCGTCGAGTCGAGATTACTCGCTTCTACGCTGCGAACGAGAAAATCGTTCGCGGAGTTTCCAAAACTTCTCCGCCAATCTAGGGAGCGGGAGGGGCGAATGCAAGCGAGGTGCGTTTGTCTCTCGCTACGACAGCCGATTAAAAAGGCGGGAAAGTCTGTGTCCGATGCCGTCGAAGAGCGAGTAAGTAACCGGAGTGACCAGAAGCGCCAGCAACAGGCTCAACAGCTGGCCGCCGATGATGACCTTGGCCATGCTGGCCCGCGCGCCCGCCCCCGGCCCCTGCCCCAGCGCAATCGGAATCATGGCCGCGATGAGCATTACCGTCGTCATCAGGATCGGTCGCAGGCGGGTATGATTCGCCTCAAGAATGGCGGCTTCGCGGTCCATACCGGCGCGGCGCAGTTCGTTCGTTTTGTCCACCTGCAGAATCCCGTTCTTTTTGACGATGCCGATGAGCATGAACAAGCCGAACATGGCGTACAAGTCCATCGGTTGGCGGAACATCAACAGCGAGAGCAAACCGAACGGGATGGTCACGGGTAGGGCGGCGAGGATACTGACCGGATGCAGCCAACTCTCGAACTGGGCGGCCAGAATCAGGTACATGAACAGGATGCTGAGAACGAGGGCGATGAGAAAGTTATAGCCCGTCTCGCCGAGCATCTTGGCTTGGCCGCCGAAGACGACTTCGTACTGCGGCGGCAGATTCATTTCCTTGAGGATGGCTTGGGCCTGCATCACGGCATCGTTGAGCGAAACTTTATCGGGATTGGCCAACAGCGTGACCGCGCGCTGTCGATTGAAGCGGTCGATCTGGCTTGGGCCGCGTTCTTCGTTCAGTCGTGCCAGGCTGGACAGCTGAATCGGACCCGCCGAGGGCGAGGGAATCGTAAGCAAATCGAGTCCTTGTGAGGTGGCTCGAAACTGCTTATCGGCGCGCAGCCAAACGTCGTATTGCTCCGTTCCTTCCTTGTAGCGCGACACCGGTTGGCCGCCCACCAGAACACTCAACGTGTTGGCGATGGTCTGCACGGGGATACCGAGGTCGCTGGCTCTTTCGCGGTCGATGGAAACCTGCACCTCCGGCTTGCGGAGCGACAGCGTCGAATCCACGTCCACGAGGCCGGGGATTTTGCGAAGACGTTCTTTGAGCGTATTGGAATACGCTTCCAACTTGTCGAGTTCGGGACCGAGCAAGACGATCTGAAAGATACGGCTGTCCTGCCCCGTCCCCCCGATGGCTTGCACGTCGGAGACGGCGCAGCGAAGGTCTGGATATTCTTCCAAGATTTTGCGCGTCCGCGCCATGACCTCGAACTGCGTGTAGCCGCGTTGTTCCAGTTCCTTGAGGCGAACGTAGATGGAACCGCGCGTCACGTCGCCTTGCCCTTTGCCGGCCGAGCCGTTGGTCTCGCCGATGACCGTGAAGCGTTTCACCACCACGCCGGGCAGAGCGGTCAAGCGCTGCTCGATTTCGGCGACGGTTCGATCCGTTCGCTCCAAGGTGTAGCCTTCGGGAGTGATGTAGTTGATCTCGAATTCGCCCTGATCGTCGCGCGGCACGAGGTTGACGCCCATCTTCTGAGCGATCGGCCCCGTGGAAAAGATCACCAACACGCAGAGTACCGCCATGACGAAACGGTGTCGCATCGCCCAACGCAGGGCCAGGCCGTAGAAGCCATCGACGGCCCGATAAACCCAGCCCGCTTTCGACTTGGCATGACCCGCCTCGGACGGATCGAGCTTGAGGAAGCGCGAACACAGCATCGGCGTCAGGGTGAACGAGACGAATAAACTCATCAGAATGGCGAAGGCCACTGTCAGACCGAAACTGCTGAAGAAGCGACCGACCATGCCGCCCATGAAGGCGACCGGCAGGAAGATCACCACCAAGGATAGACTCGTCGCCAACACGGCCAGGGCGATTTCCTTGGTTCCGTCTCGCGCCGCGGTCATAGCGTCTTTGCCGAACTCTTCCATGTGTCGAAAGATGTTCTCGTGGACCACCACCGCATCGTCGATGACGATACCGATGGCCAAGATGAGTGCCAACATGGTGATGTTGTTGAGCGTGAACCCCATGTACCACATGAAGAAAAAAGTTGGCACGATGGAAGTGGGAATGGCCAGGGTGGCGATGACCGTGGTCCGCCAATCGCGGATGAACAGGAGGATCGTCAACGATACCAGCACGCCGGCCAGCAACAGGTGAAACTTGACCTCTTCCATCGACAGGCGAACGAAGCGCGATTGATCTTGTGTGATGTCGATTTGCATGTCGGGCGGCAGGGTTTTACCGATCTTGGTCAGGCGATTCTGGACGGCGTCGGAGATTTGCACGGTGTTGGTGCCGCTCTGTTTTTGCACGAACAGGCTGACGGCGTTGCGTCCGTCCAGGCGCGTCAAACCGCGCGGCTCTTCAATGGAATCTTCGGCTCGTCCAATGTCCCGAATGCGGATGGGATAGCCTTTGCGATTGGCCACGATCAATTCGTTGAACTGCGAGGCGACCTGGACGCGCCCCAAGGTGCGCAGCACCAACTCGCGCGATCCCTGCTGGACGATGCCGCCGGGCACTTCGAGGTTTTGCGTTAACAACGCTTGCCGAACGTCCTCGACCGACAGATTGACGGACGACAAGAGATCGGTATTGACGATGACGTTGATGGCGCGGCTGCGGCCTCCCGAAAGCGTTACCGAACCGACGCCGGATACCGTCTGCAACGGCTCTTGAAGCTGATGTTTGGCGATCTCCGTCACCTCGCGCACATCGCGCCGACCGGAGACCACGATGGTCATAATCGGCGAGGCGTCCAGGTCGAACTTGTTGACGACCGGCGGGTCCATGCCTTGGGGTAAGTTTTTGACGATGGCCGACACCTTGTCGCGCACCTCTTGAGCGGCAATGTCCCCGTTCTTCTCCAGAAGGAATTGCACCGTTACGATGCTGACCCCTTCGCGCGTCGTCGAACGCAACTCGTCCACGCCGGAGACCGAGTTGACCGCCTCTTCGATGAGCTTGGTGACCGTCGTTTCCAGTTCTTCGGCACTCGCTCCCGGCAGGTTGGCCGTTACCGACACGACCGGGAAATCCACTTTGGGGAACAGATCCACGCCCAACTTGAAATACGAGACCAACCCCAACACCACGGGAGCGGACACGAGTACCCAGGTAAAAATCGGACGGCGAATGCAAACTTCGGAAATCGACACGGAGAGAACTCCTTGGCGGACCTATTGACCCGTTCGATGAGCGGAAAGAGGGGGGGAAGGCGGAGGCGTTCGCCGAATGACAACGGGCGTTCCATCGGCCAGGGCCGTTTGGCCGCTGAGGACCACCTGCGCGCCGCGCGGCAAAGACGGCCGAACGATCTCCACCCACTCCGTGTTTTGCGTTCCCAGACTCACCCGCAGTTCTTTTGCGCGCCCGTCCTCAACGACAAAGATTTTCGTAATGCCGGCGAATGTCACCAGGCCGTCCAGCGGCACTACGGCAACCTCCCGGTCGCTCCTCGTCAGGATCGAGGCTTTGGCGAAGCTGCCCGGCTTGAGTTTGCCCTCGGAGTTAGCGACTTCAATTTCTACCTGTAGCGTCCGATTTGTGGGATCGACGGTCGGATTGATCCGGACCACGCGGCCGACAGAGGGTTGAGCGTGCGCCGCCGTATGGACTTGGACTTGTTGCCCGCATTCGATCTCGCTGCTGAACCGCTCCGGCACCAAGACTTTCAGTTTCAGCGTCCGATCGATCACCAGTTTGAAAACCTCAGTCCCCGTGCGAACGAAGCTCCCTTCCGAGACGGATCGCTGCGAAACCACATACGTCGCGCCGCTATCCCCGCCCGGTACCCGTTGCAAGGGAGCGGGAACCTTGAGCGCCATGTCCTTGAGTTGTTGGCGCGCGATGGCGAGTCCTTGTTGCTTCATCTCCACCGTTGCCACCAGGGAGCGCGCCGACAAGATCTGGCTGTGGTATTCGGCATCGGCGGTCCGAAAATCGACCGTCCGGTCGGTCAGCTCTTCTGGGGTGGCGGCGGAGGAGCGCGCGAGGGCGCGAGTGCGATCCAATCGCAACTTGGCGTTATTCATTCGCTCGTGTGCCTGAACCACGGCCGGAAGGCGCTCCACATCGAAATCCGGCCGCAACTCATCTACTCCGAGCTTCGCCAATTCGACGCGAAGAGATTTCTCGGCCTGGCAGAGGAGCAAATCGTAGTCGGTGGGGTCGAACTCGACGAGCAAGTCTCCGGGTTTCACATGGTCCGAAACGTCGCGGTGTATCCGGAATACCCGGCCATCCATCTTGGCCGCAATCGAAACTTCTTCAAAGCCGTAAAGCGTACCGACCGCATCGACCTTGCGCTGCACCGGGCGATAGGCCACGGGTTCGACGGTGACGACCACCGCGCCCGGCTCCCGCTCGGTCGTCTCCGTCTCGGGGGGCAGCGATTCCTTTTCGCGGCGATGAAGACTGCCGCCCACGAACACCAGTCCCGCACCCAAAACGAGAAGGACCACGCAACTCCAAAGCAACCCGCCTCGCCAAGAACGCTTGGGCGCGTCGTCTTGGCCCCCCCTTACCGCCGCGCACATCGCGGGCAAGGGAACGATTGCTTCCCGAACGGGAACCGACGGAAACGACGAGCGATCCATAAGAGATGACCCTTTCCCTGCTTTTCTTGCACCGTTCGCCGTGCGAACGATTCGTTCGCCGAAGTAACTGGGCGCGGGGACTTTCGGAAACCGTCGCGCCGTTCGCTCGGAGGCGATCCGAGAAGCCCCTCCCCTCTGAGTATCGGAGAGAAGGGGGCTTTGCGGATCGCCTCTCAGGCGGAGGAGACCATCTGGTTCATCTGGGAGCGTCCCGCGCGAGCGATTTTGCGAAACAGCACCATGAAGATTTCTTGCTCGTCCTCGGTCAGCGCGCCCAACATACTGCGAAACAGCCGTAGATTCACGTTCACCAACGATTGATGGATCGCGCCGCCCGCATCGGTCAATTGCACATGGATGACGCGACGATCCTTCTCGGAGCGTTGGCGATGAACGAGGTTCTTATGCTCCAAGTTATCCACGATGCCGGTCATGGAGTTGACGGCGACGGTGAGATGATCCGCCAACTCGCGCATCATGCGCGGCCCCTCGTTGCCGAGAAACTCGACCACGCGCAGTTCCTGCATGTTCAACTCGACGTGTGGACCATTCGCCGCCGAGGCATGGACGCACTGAAATTGCTTCAGGATGTCCTGAACCACGTCCTGCAAGTCAGCGGCCCGGCGATCCAGAATCGTCATTCCACCCCCCTCTCGAATAGTTCGGCAATAGAACTATTCTTCTATCGTATTATCGGCAAACGGAGCGAGAAATGTCAAGAGAGAAGGTGCGACAACCCCCGATTCGGAGGCGGTGCAGCTTCGGGAGCCGATGCCAACCGTTGCGACCGAGGGTTCATCCCCGATGATTGCGCCAGCTTCCATTGCCGTCGCGCAGTTGATTGGGAACGAAGCGGGCTTTGTAGGCCATGGAGGGGCAGCCTTCGACGAAGTAGCCGAGATAGACGTAGGGCAGTCCGCGCCGCTTTGCTTCCTCAAGCAGACAGAGGACGTTCCAGGTTCCCAACGAGAGTTCTCGGAAGCGAGGTTCGTAAAAGAAGTAGATCGCCGACAAGCCGCAGGCCGATTCGTCCCAGCCGGGCGGCGCTTGGGATAATGCATCGACATAGCCAACACCGATTAGCTTGTCTTCCAAGTAATAGCACCACTCCTCGACTGGGAACGGCTGCTCTACAAACGAGTCGGCATAGTCTGAGGCATCGCGTGTGGCGTGGCGGGGCCAATTCTTGTTGCCGGCTTGAAAGGCGTGATAGCGGTCGTAGAGCGTGAGCTTCATCTTGGTGACGCTGGGTTTGCCGATGCGCAATTCGACGACGCCCTCGTTGGCACGCCGGCATCGCTTCTGGCTGCGATCCGGTCGAAACGCCGGCACGACGACGCGCAGCGAACGGCAGGCGTTGCACGTTCCACAGACGGGGCGAAAGAGCAGGTGGCCGAAGCGCCGCCAATTGTCGAGCATTCGACAAAGATATTCGGCCTCCGTTAACTCGCCGACGTACTCGTATTCCATCGTCGATTCGCGGTCGGACAAATAGGCGCATCGAGACGGCGGAGCGATGTGGTAAAAGAGCGTTTCCATCACCGTTTCTCTCGGTTCATCTTGTGGACCCAGCGACGGATCAACCAATCGGCGAGCGGTCGCGGCGAATACTTAAGTAGCCGAGCTTGCCAGGCCGTGCCCCGTGGGAAGGCCACGAACGGCTTGCGCGCGCGGATTGCTTCGACGATGCGGTGCACGGCGTCTTCCAATTCCATCATATCCCCATCGGGCAGACCGAGGGGGGCGGTCAAGGGTGTGCGAATCCAGGCGGGGCAGATCGTAGTCACGTCGATGCCGCGCGGACGGAGTTCGATGCGAATGGCATCCATGAGGCTGTTGACCGCCGCCTTACTGGCGCAGTAGCCGCCCATGTGTGGCAGCCCCCGATACGAGGCCATGCTCGATAGAACGATAACGTGGCCGCTCCCCCTTTTACACATGCCGGGCAGCACGGCGTCGAGTGCGTTGATGACGCCGATCAGGTTCACCTGAATCTGGGCCGTGTAGTCCTCGGCTCGGAAAGGATCGGCCGGCGTCTCGATGCCGATTCCGGCGCTGGCCACGAGGAAATCGGTCGGTCCTATCTGGGTTTCCAGGCGAGCGACGGCGGAGCGCATCGCCGTCAGATCGGTAACATCGGCGACGGCACAGGCCGCGGGTTTGCCTTGGAGTTCGTCGATGAGTTTTTGAAGGGCTTCCTCTTGGCGGTCGAGTGCGGCAATGCGCGCTCCGGCGTCGGCCAAGGTGAGCGCGAGTTGTCGGCCAATCCCGCTGGCCGCTCCGGTTATCAAGACGACGCGATTGCGAAACGAATCCATGAGTTCTCCCGAATCGACCTCACAGCGCTCTTTCAGACCGAAAGTACGGATGCTGCCTTGACGTATCTTATTGTAATCCATCGACCCCTGACCAAAAACGCAAAGCGAACGCTGGTTTCACTTGTCCGAGCGCGGTAGACTAAAGCGATCTCACCGAATCGTTCGACCTCCGTAGGGAGACGACTTTCATGCTTACCATTCACGACGACGAACGCGCTCTGAATCGCCGAGCTTTTCTGACGGTTGGCGGTCTGGCATTGGGCGGACTCTCGCTTGCCGACCTGTTTGCCGCCCGAGCGCGGGCGGGCGGCGACAAGCGTTTGCTCACCGAGAAATCGGTCGTCTTTCTGTTCCTCCACGGCGGGCCTAGCCAAATCGAGACGTTCGATCCCAAGATGTCGGCTCCGTCGGAGTTTCGCAGCACCACCGGCGAGACGGCTACGAAGCTGCCCGGCATCACGTTTGGAAGCACCTTCACCAAGTTGGCCGCCCGCGCCGACAAGTTGACCGTGGTGCGCTCTTTCGTCACCGGCGACGGCAACCACGACATCAAGCCCGTCGTTGGCCGCGACAGCTTTGGGGCGAATCTCGGTTCCATCTACGCGCGCATGGCCGGCGCGAACCGCGTCGACAGCGGCATGCCGACCAACGCGGCGCTGTTCCCGCGCTCCGTCGATCCCAGTACACAGAAGGCGAATCTGGGCTTCGGCAAGTTCGCCGACACGGGGCCGTTCGGCGCGGCGTTTGCACCGTTCGATCCCAGCGGCGGCGGACAATTGCAGCAAGACATGCACTTGAACCTGCCCTTGGCGCGCCTGGAAGATCGCCGGCGTTTGCTCTCCGAACTCGACCGCGTGCAGTGGACCCTGACGGAGAGCGGCGGATTCGAAGGCATGGAGCGCGTTCGTCAACAGGCGTTTCAAACCATTCTTGGCGGCGTGGCCGATGCCTTTCAGTTATCGAAAGAAGATCCGCGCACCATGGCGCGCTACGACACCGCGCCGCTGGTGAGACCGGAAAACATCGACAAAAAGTGGAAGAACTACAACAACTATGTGGACAATGCCAAGTCGTTGGGCAAGTTGTTGTTGCTGGCCCGGCGCTTGTGCGAGCGCGGCTGCGGTTTCGTCACGGTGACGACGAATTTCGTCTGGGACATGCACTCCGACGTGAACAACGCCGGCGTGGCCGAGGGCATGCGCTACATGGGCAAGCCGCTCGATTTTGCCGTGGCGGCGTTCCTCGACGATCTGGAGGCACGGGGGCTGAGCGATAAAATCCTCCTGGTCGTATGCGGCGAGATGGGCCGCACCCCACGCATCAACAAGAATGGCGGGCGCGATCATTGGGGGAATCTGGCACCGCTGCTGCTGGCCGGCGGCGGACTGAAGATGGGCCAAGTCATCGGTCAATCCAATCGCAACGGCGGCGAGCCGCAATCGGAGCCGATCCGCATACGCCACCTCAACGCCACGATTCTGCACACGCTCTTCGATGTCGGCGAATTGCGACTGGTACCGGGTGCCCCGCGCGAAATCGCTCAGACCATGACCGGCTGGGAACCGATCCCCGGCGCGTTGTCGTGAGAAGTCGAATCGCAAATAAGGACCACAAAGATGTCTTTACATGCTTTATGGCGAATTGCGCTAGGGTCGGCAATCGCCTCGGCCGGTTCGTGCGCTGCGCCGGACGCGCGCGGCGCGTCGCCTCCCGCGGGTCCCGAAATCCTGAAAGCCGAGCCTGCGCCGGCTTGGGACGCCAAGTTCGCCGGCGACAAGGGCTGGATTGGCGGCGACGGCGTCTACTCGGTCGTTGTCGATAAACAGCGGGTGGTTTGGCTGTTCGGCGACACGCTGCTGGGTGAGGTCAAGCGCGGACGGCGCGACGGCGCGGCGATGGTGAACAACACCGTGGCCGTTCAAGATAGCCGTCGTGTGGACGGTGCGATTCATTTCACGTCCGGCAAAAGCAAGCAAGGCAAACCGGCGGCAGTCTTCCTACCGGCGGACGGTAAAGGGTGGTTTTGGCCGCAAGCTGCCATCGCTCTCGACAAACGCTTGTTCCTCTTCCTGCCCCAGATCGACAAAACCAAGGAAGGCGGCGTCTTCGGTTTCCGACAGATCGGCCAATGGCTGGCGGTAGTGGACAATCCCTTGGACGAGCCGAAAACCTGGCGCGTGAAACAGAAGAAACTGCCGTTCGCGTCGTTCGAGAAGGATCGCTCGCAGTCGTGGGGTTCGGCGATGTTGTGCGTGGGGGACGCGGTTTACGTCTATGGCTTCGAGGAGCGCGGCAAAAAACTGGGTAGTCGTAGTCTGATTGTAGCCCGCGTGGCGGCAGCGAAGCTCGATGACTTCGAGGCATGGCGCTTCCGCACGGCGGACGGCTGGAGCGCTAAGCCGGGAGACGCCGTAGCCTTGGCGAACGGCTTGGCGACGGAGTATTCCGTCACTCCGATGCCCTCTCGGAGTGGATTCGCGCTCGTTTATACCGAAAACGGCCTGGGCGATCGCATTGTCGCGCGTCTGGCGGAGGAACCGGCGGGTCCGTGGTCGGCTCCGTCGCTTTTGTATCGGTGCCCGGAGATGGCCAAGGATAAAGGTGTGTTCTGCTACGCCGCCAAGGCACATCCTTGGGCGGCTGGCAAGGACGAATTCTTGATAAGCTATTGTGCCAACACCTGGGATTTCGGTCGTCTGTTCCGCGATGCCAACGTCTATCGACCGAAGTTCGTGCGTGCGACGCTGAAACCGACGAAGTAAGTTTGCGTGCCGAGCGTGCCTATAAAAGACCAGAAGCCGGTGGCTTTCGCCACCGGCTCGCGGGATATGTCGGGGGGATATGGGTCGTTGGCGTGTGAACGGGCCGCGGGAAACAGCCCGAAAGGTATTTGATTCAAACGTAATTGAATAAAGCAAGTGCCGTGCCAAAGACGGGGGCGAAGTGTTGAGTTTTCTCTAAGACGATTCCAGATAATCACTTCGGGAATAACTGTCGATTCGATGGAAGCGGCCGATCAATTCGATTGTGCAACTTTTACCACTTCAAGCGTGTAATATCGCCAAAAAGGAGAGGCGAATGGCACGCCGCGCGGCATGGGGACTGTGCGCGGCGAAAGGTGATTCGATGAAAAGTGGGGGGAGTGAGAGACCATCTGCAACGCCTCCTCTCCCCTGTACGAGGGGAAAGGGGTCGGGGGGAGGGACGAGCTTATGCGGAAAATCTCCCCCCTCGTCTTTCTCTCTTGAGTACAGGGGGAGAGGGGCTTCTCGGATCGCTTCTAAGAATCACGGTTGGGAATTTTTGTGCGAACCGAAGCGGATGTTGTCGCCGTTCCATTCGCTCATCGCTTCGTGCCACTGCCGTTTGTCTTCGGCCGAGCAACCCAGACTCGCCAAGGCAAGCCAAAACGCAACGAACCCTAGTGCGCACCAACGCCTCATGGCTCTTGCCCTCTCAAACGACTGTCCGATTTTTCGCGCTGCTTAAAGGGAGCCTATATCCTTTTTCCGCCCCCGCCGCAATCGCAACTCGCAACGTCTGGAACGCTCCTCAGTCCGCGTTGACGCAGCGCGGCGCATACCGTACTATTCGCCCCGCTTTGACTCATGGGGCCGCGAGCGGCGTTGATGAGGGAACGCATGACTTGGCGGAAATGGTTGGTCCGAAGTCTGGTCTTTTCGATCCTGGGACTGGTCGTCCTCGTCGCCCTGCTGTATGAGGCGTGGACCAACCCCACGGCCGTTCGTCAATTGGTTCACGATAAACTCAGTAAGCTGTTCGTCGGTGCCAACGTTAACCTGGATTCCGCGCGGCTGCGCTTGTTCGGCGGGATCGGCATCCGCGATTTGCGCATGGGCCGGCGCGACGAACTCGACCGCGGCGATTGGTTGTACGTCCCATCCGCCGTTATCTATCACGATAAGGAACACTTGCTTGCCGGAGAACTCGGCGTCCGAAAAATCGAGATGGATCGACCGCGCATCCGCATCGTCCGCGAACGCGATGGCCGCGTCAACGTCGCCGGGTTGCTGGCACCGCCCGATTTGAGCGAGCGCGTTCCCACGCTGATTATCCGACGGGGAATCGTCCAACTCGAAGACCGATGCCCCGACGGTTCGAGCGTGGTATTGGAAATCAAGGATGTCAACCTGTCGGTAGTCAACGATCCGCTCAGCACCCTCGTTCTGGAAGGCGACGGCCAGACCGATGCGCTCGGTCCCATTCGCCTACGGGGTCGCGTGCAACGATCGACGGGGGCAACCAGCGGCCTGGTCGAGTTGCCGGACGTGCCGGTCGGTCCGACGCTTATCGGACGGCTCGCCGGCTACTGCCCGGAGATCAAAAAGCATGGGAGCGAACTAAACGGCAAGGCCAAGATCGAGTCCACAATCGCCTATCGACCCGATCTAACCGAGCCGTGGAGCTACGACATTCGCGGCGAGTTGAACGACGGCTATTGGCGAGCCGATTGCCTTCCCGCCCCACTGTACGCGATGCACGCCGAGTTGCGTTGCGTCAACGGGCGAATTCCTCACGCCTTGCTCCGCGCCCGCTGCGACGGGGCGGAGGTCGCGCTCGATCTAAAGAACCTCGTCTGGACGGGACAGCGCCCCAAGAATCTCGAAGACATCGTCTCACAATTGGATTTGAAGGTCGAACACCTAGCCCTGCGTCCGTCGCACTTCGATTGTCTTCCACTCCTCGGCGCGAAGATCCAGAATATGTATCACCCGGCCGGCCCCGTCAGCTTGAGCTACACCTTCCAGCGTACCGATGCCGAGCATTGGGAAAAGCACTGCGAGATTCGTCCCGAAGGAATGACGGCGGAGTTCGAACACTTTCGCTATCCCATCGAGAATCTAACCGGAACGATCGCCGTCGATCTGTCCAACGATCGGGACGATTTCATTCGCGTGGATCTGTCCGGCCTCGGGGGCGGTCGTCCGGTAATCGTCAGCGGCTATACGCGGGGCGACGAGAGAAGCGAGGTGGAGTTGGTCGTCGCTGCGAACGACGTGCCGATCGATCATCGCCTGATCTCCGCCCTACCGGCCAAAAGTCGCGAGGTAGCGCGGACGTTTCTACCGACGCACAGCCGCGAATTGGGGCTGGACGACCGACCGTTGGGCCTGATCCGTTCGGCGGGTTTGGCGAGTGTCAAGGTATTCGTGCGGCGCGCGCGCGGGCAGGATCACTTCGCCAATCGCTATCTCATCACCTTGCGCGACGCCGCCGTTAAGTACGACATTTTCCCCCTCCCGTTGGAGAACGTATCGGGCGTGCTGGACATTCTGCCGGACCATTGGGAGTGCCGCGATTTTCACGGCGCACACAAGGGAGGCGAAATATCGGTTAATGCGTGTTCGTTTCGGGAAGACGCGAGCGAAGTGCGTGCCGCGGCCGCCCGCTTCCGCACCAGATTGGCTTCGGGGAAGCGAATGGCGTCCGTCGTCCGCCTCGGCTCGCCGGAACTAGCGGAGAGCCGTCCTCAGCGCGAATGCGTGGAAATCTCGATTCGGGGCAAGGACATTCTCCTCGATTCGGAATTTGAGAAAGCCGTCTCACCGCCCGAACTACCGGGGCGCGCCGCTCTGCGCAACGCCTGGGCCATGCTGGCACTGCGAGGCCGACTCAGTTTCGAGTCGTTCGTCGTCGATCGTCCCGATCAACCCCAAGACATTGATGTCACCGTCGATGTTCGAGGGTGTTCCATGCAGCCGGACTTCTTCCACTACACCCTGTCCGAGGTCAGCGCGGGCGTTCGCTACACGCAAGGCCGCGTCTTCATCAAGGACATGAGCGCCAAACACGGAGCCAGCCGGCTGGGATTCAAAAGCGCCATTGTCGATCTCAAACAGACCGGAGGGTTTACGGGCTGGTTCGACGACATTCGCGGCGACGAACTGTCGATCGATAAGGACTTTCTCGTCGCCTTGCATCCCATCCTGCGTCACGGGCTGGAGTCGTTGCAGATTCGCGGGACGCTTCAAGCCCTCGCACGCAGAATCACCGTGGACGCGCCAGGAGTGCCGGGCGAACCGATGAGGATTTGGTGGGAGGGCGGCGCGACGCTGCGGAAGCAACAGTTCCAAGCCGGCATAGAGATCGACGATGTGGACGGCGAAATCTGGTGCAACGGCTACTACAACGGTCGGCAGTTGGAAGGAGTCGAAGGGCGCGCCGTACTCGAACGGGCGCGGATTCTCGGTCAACCCTTCACCAAATTGCAAGGACGCATCGTCGTCGCCCCCGAAACGCCGGACGTTCTATCGCTCTACGATTTGAAGGCCGATCTGTTCGGCGGCGTCCTCGGCGGCGAGGCGCGCTTTTCCTTCCGCTCGCCGATGCGTTACGAGGTAAAGCTCGACGCGCTGCACGTTCAACTGGAACAGTTCGGCAAACACAATCGTCTCGGCCCCGACGCTCAACTCCAAGGTCCGGCTCGTGCCGCGCTTCATCTGACCGGAGAGGGTACCGACCTGAGCGGGCTGCGCGGCAACGGGCGCGTTGAGGTGGCGCGCGGCAAACTCTATCGTTTGCCCGTCTTGCTCGACCTGCTTAAAGCGTTCGGTCTGCGTTTGCCGGATCGCACGGCCTTTGAACAAGCGCGGATGATCTTCGGCATCGAAGGGCCGCAAATGCGCATCCACGCCCTCGACCTGTACGGCAACGCCATCAGCCTGCGCGGCTTGGGAACTCTCAATCTCGACGGCAGCAATCTCAATCTCGATTTCAGCGCCGACTGGGGACGCATGCCTCAATTGCTGCCTCAGCCCGTCAGCAATTTTTCGCAAGTCGTCAGCGATCAACTGTTCAAAATCAAGTTGCGCGGCAAGATTACCTCGCCGCGTTTCGAGAAAGAAATTCTCCCCCCCGTGGTGGAGCCGATCAAGAGAGTGTTTGGGGGATCGCGAGGATGACGGGGCGACAAGTTGAGAGAAATGGGGACTCCGCATCGGAATAGCCGGAATCGAATAAAGGTTCGCGTTCGACTTTGCCGATTTTAGGACTAATTCCGATTGCCCCCGTGTCACCTTGTCATCTTCCAAGAGGAGGTGGGCGTGTTTGGTTCGATTCTGCAACGGATGATCTTGTGGGAACTCGCCAAGGTGTTCCTACTGTCCCTGGTGGGTATAACCGGAATCCTGCTTATGGCCGGGATCATCGCCGAGGCGTCGCAGCAGGGGCTGGGGCCAACGCAGATTCTCGCCGCCATTCCCTTATTGGTTCCGAGTACACTGCCGTATACCATCCCGGCCACCACGCTGTTCGCCACCTGCGTCGTCTATGGTCGTTTGGCATCCGACAACGAAATCCTGGCCATCAAATCGGCGGGCATCAACGCCCTTACAGTGGTCCGCCCCGGCCTTCTCCTCGGATTGGCCATGAGTCTCGCCACCCTGGGATTATATTATCGCATCATACCCTACACCCATCACCTGTTGCGCGCCATGGTGTATAACGATGCCGAAGAGTTATTGTATTCTCTATTGCGCAAACATCAGGAAATTCGACACTCTTCCTTTCCCTATCAGATTTTCGTCAAGGGGGTGAAAGGCAAAACCTTGTTGGAGCCGGTTTTCAAACGCAAGAGCGCCGATGGCTCCATCGACTGGGTGGCCCATGCGCGCGAGGCCAAACTTCAGGTCTTGCCCAACAAGGGGCTGATTGAAATTCAAACGAAGCACTGTTTTGTCTGGGGCGAAAATGAAGCGAGCGGTCTGTTTGAGGATCGAACGCTTCCCGTCGAATTGCCGAGGGATTTCGGCAGGCAAGGACAGCGCAAGCCGCGCGACCTCACCTGGCAGGAGATTCTCGATCGGCGCGTGGAACTGGGCCGGAAGATCACCGAGCTGCAGAAAAGGGTAACGTTGGCCACATCGACCAGCTTTCTCATCGGTGTGCCCGACGATTTGCCCTTGAAATTAAAACTCTACAACGAACAGATTACCCAGCACGAACAGGAAATCGTTGCCTTGAACGTCGAATTGCAAATGCGTCCCGCCCTGAGCATGGGCTGTTTGTTTTTTATTCTGGCGGGCTGTCCCGTCGGCATCTGGTTCAGTCGGAGCGATTTTCTCAGTGCGTTCATCACCTGCTTCTTGCCGATTGTATTCCTCTATTATCCACTCATGTTGTGCGGCACGGGCATGGCGAAGGAAGGCCGCTATAATATGATTCCCCTCGTTTGGGGTGCCGACGCGATCATCGGCGTTATCGGAATCGTACTGTTTTGGCAATTGTTTAAGAATTAGCGCATCGAACCGGCCTGCGGCGCAAGCGGGGTACGCATGGATGTTGCTCGCGCCGCGGGCGGGTGAGGCGAGAAATTACTCGGCCTCGGCGAACTCGGCGAGGCGTTGGCTGCGCAGGGGTTGACGCAGTTTGAGCAGACCGCGCGCTTCGATTTGACGAATGCGTTCGCGGGTGATGCCATAAGCGCGGGCCACTTCTTCCAGCGTTCGCGGCTGGCCGTCGCGGAGGCCGAAGCGCAACTCGATCACTTCGCGTTCGCGCGGCGTTAGTGAGCGCAAGACTTCCGAAATCCGTTCGCGCAACAAGTGTTGATCGACCTGCTGGCCGGGATTGGCCGCGTCGGGATCGTCGAGGAAGTCTTCGAGCGCCCGTTCGCCCTCGCCGCCGAGCGGTTCGTGCAGGCTGACGGGATGGCGCGAGACGATGCGCAGCGATTGCGTTTCTTCGGCGGTGACGCCGAGAACGGCGGCAATCTCTTCGACGGTCGGTTCTCGTCCCTGTTGCACCGAGAGTTCGCCGCGCACCCGCTCCACCGCCGCGAGCGTGCCGACTTGATGGCACGGTACACGGATGGTGCGGGCGTGATCGGCCAAAGCGCGCGTGATGCCCTGACGAATCCACCACGTCGCATAGGTGCCGAACTTGAAGCCGAGGCGATGCTCGTATTTGTCCACGGCCCGCATCAGTCCGCGATTGCCTTCCTGAATCAGATCCGAGAAGGGCAAGCCGCGGCTTCGGTAGCGCTTGGCGATGGACACCACGAGGCGCAAATTGCCCTCGGCCAATTCGCGCCGCGCCTTCTGATATTCGATGCGACGATGTTCGAGGACGCGAACCAGTTTGGCCAAATCCTCGGAGTTGGAACGCGCTTCGAGTACGACATCGCGCAGCTGCTTGGCGGCTTTGGTGCGCCGTTCGCGATCGGAGGTCGAGCGGTCGCCGGCGTCCTTTTGCCGTTCCAGCTGAATCATCTGCCGCGACATGGCGCGCAGCTCATCCGTCCATCGATCGAGCAGGTCGATGCGAGGCGACATTTCCTCGGCCAACCGCATGGCCTTCCGCAACCGTCGCCCGTGTAGCTGGCGTAGGCGATGGTTACCGGACGACGACGAACCGGCACGCAACTGGCGGAAATCGGCGTCGGCGGCTGCGATCAGCTTATGCAGCGTGGCCAAATTGTGCGGCATGCGCTGCAAAATGCGTTCGCGGCTGAGTCCGAGCGTGGTGACGACATCAATGGTCGGATCGAGAGCCAGCTGACCGGCGCGAACGCGATCGAAGGTGTCCACGATATTCGCCAAGGTGCGCCAGTTGAGCATGGCGGCATGGCGGTAGCGGCGTCGCTTCAGTTCCAAACGCTTGGCCAAAGCCACTTCTTGTTCGCGGTTGAGCAGCGGGATGGCACCCATTTGCCGAAGGTAGAGGCCGAGCGCGTCGTCGGGAGCGTGCGAGTCCTCGCCTTCGGATTCGGCTGAAGCGGCTGCCCCGTCTTCCTCCTCCGACTCTTCGGTATCGTCCGAGACGAGGGCTTCTTCGGGCAACTCGCTCCAGGGTGTTTCGCGGCGTTTCGTCTCCGGTTCGGGCGTCGCGGCGCGCACTTCCGGCGACGGCTTCACGGTTTTGGAAACCCGGTTCTTGTCCGCTCGCTTTGTTGTTGTCCGTCGCAATACCATGGCTCTATCCTATTGAGGCCATCCCGTTCCTTCCCGGAATGAGAGGGGATGAGTAACATTTGGCAGCCGTCGAACGATGATCCCGTGTCTCCGACGGAGCAGGAAATCGCGTTGCACTCCCCCATCGCGGATCGGCCTAAATTGCGTTGCCGTTCTCGATGGCACCTCACCGGCAGGAAACGATTTCTCTATATTATGAATCCCCGCCCGGCCACCAAGAGGGCGATGTGCCGATTTCTCCGCTCGACTGGCTTTCTCCAAAGGAGGGTCCGGCACAACAGCTAGGGCGGCGATTGAGGAACGATCTCCGTCCCTATAAACTATTGTACGCAAGACAATCCCTCGCCGTTCCAATCTCCATGAAAAAATGGCGCGAAAATCCTCAAGTAGACACGCACAATCGGCCGATAGGTTCCACTTTCCATCTCCGGGCGAAATAGAACGCCCGGCATCCCATCCAACCGGACGCGCTCGAACGAAGAAGTTCTCCCCCGAAACACGAATCGCGGCGCGGATTTTGCTTGCTCCATCCACCCACGATCGTTCGGCGATTTCGTTGCCGCCGTTCGGTCAAGCCGCTCCCGACCCCCGATAGTCGGCAGACGGCAACCGAGAAGATAGCCGATAGCCGATAGCCGATCTATCATGCCCCTATGGAAAAACGATCCGCTGAGGCGCAAACGCCGTTGAGCTACAAGTCTGCCGGTCTGGATCTCGAAATGTACGAGCAGACCTTGGCCGGCATGCTTCCCTATCTGCGCCGCACGCACACGCCGCGCGTTCTCGACGGCTTCGGCGGCTTCGCCAGTCTGTTCAGCCTCGATTACAACACGCGCTTGTTTGCCCGCAATTATCGCCATCCCGTCCTCGTCTCCTCGACCGACGGCGTCGGCAGCAAACTCAAAGTTGCTTCGTTGGCCGCGAAACACGATACCGTCGGCATCGATCTCGTCGCCATGTCGGTGAACGATTGCCTCTGCACCGGTGGCGAACCGCTGCTGTTTCTCGACTACATCGCTATGCCCAAAGACGATCCGGCCCTGACACGCGATCTCATCAAGGGCATCAGCGACGGCTGCATGGAGGCCGACTGCGCGCTCGTGGGAGGCGAGACGGCGATTCTGCCCGACTTCTATCAACCCGGCGACTACGACATGGCAGGTTTCTGTGTCGGTGTCGTCGAACGGGAACACATCGTCAACGGACGCGGCATCCAAGTGGGCGACGTGATCCTCGGCTTGGCCGGCACCGGCCTGCACTCCAACGGCTACTCGCTGGTGCGGAAAGTGGTGTTCGACCGTGCCGGACTACAAATCAACCAATTCGTGTCCGAATTGGGGCGAACCGTCGGCGAGGAGTTGTTGGAACCGACGCGCCTCTATGCGCGTCCGATCAAGAACATCCTGCGGCATTATCCGGTCAAGCGCCGGGTGGTGCGTGGCCTCGCGCACATCACCGGCGAAGGCTTGGAGGGCAACGTCCCGCGCGTTCTGCCGCCCGGTCGCCGCGCCTTCATCCGCAAAGGCAGTTGGCCGATCCCGCCGGTGTTCACTTGGTTGCAGCGTCTCGGCAACATCGACGAGGCCGAGATGTACCGCGTCTTCAACATGGGCATCGGCTTCGTCGTCATCGCCGGTCGCTATTATGCCGAGAGCATCCAACGCCAATTGCAAGAGGACCGCGTGCCGACTTTCGTTATCGGTGAAATTGGCCCAGGCGAACCGGGCGTCGAGTTGGTAAAGTGAGCTACGAGTCCTGCCGGTCAAATCACGACGTCCGATTCGCGTGTCTCGCAGGGGAATATCTTCTCGGATGGCCGGCAAAGACATCGTAATCGACGGAATCGCGAATCGCTATTGGAGATAGCCATACGCATTCATCTTATGCGGCATGTCGTGTTTCTGAATTAAACTTCCAGCAATCGGCGGCTTCCCCAATCAAAAGGAACCAGCCGCTTTTCGATTATTCGATGCGGTTAACGAATGTGGGATGAAGGTCGAAAAAAGGGGCTGCATTTTTTCGACCTTATTCACGGACTTTTCCCGTCATTCGACATCCAAAATGCTTATGAATCTTTCTCCGCCGAACGAATATTTCACCGTCGTCGCCGTCGTATTCCTCTCGGATTCTCGGTAGTCCAAAGATCGTAGAAAGGCGACCCGCACATCATTGACTGTGAACATCCGCGCCTTTTCCGCGAACAGCAGCACCAAATGAAGACCGGCGTGGGGGTGGTGGCAATCGACCGCAATGCGCTCACGGCAAGTCTTGATCTCCAAGCCGTCCGGCACGCGAACCGGCCGTTTCTGTTTACCCTTGACGGCTGCTCCATACTGGTCCTCGGACGTCACTTTTTTCTTTCGCTTGAATTGCGGTAGAGCCGAATAGTCGAGCGTTGCCAAGAAGAGATCGGGGTAGTCGCTCCTTCCGTTGGATCTCAGGGCGGCGGTTGGATGGTGGTCCAGCAGAAATTTGGTCACCACGTTGCTTACGACTTCGCCGGTGATTGAAGCGCGCAGAACGTCGTCCAGAGTGAGTTGCCGATCGAATGCTTCAATCTGCTCTTTCGGCAGGTTGACATATGCCCGAATCGTCGGCCACAGCGCGCGAAGCATTGTCGGTGCGTTGAGTACATCCTGTACGAAGTTTTTTATGGCCGGCCCAACTTCGATCAGCCACGGGATCAGGTTCTCAACGAGGGACATTGCGCGTGCATGCCAGTTCACTAATTCGGGGCGGTAGTTACGCAGATCAACCTCCGCCGCATGGATCTGAGCCTTGATGGTGGGAAGCACATTCATCGTTGCCTTCTTTCGATGGCGAGAATGCAGAGGCGGTTTCTTCTTCCGTGCCGGCAGTTTGGCAATCGTCCTCGAACTGAACAAATGTTGCATTTACCAAGCACATGCCTTAGACTTTTACTCGTTGATGTTGGCAGTAGTTGACTCGGTATCCCAGCCTCGGAAAAGTTCGGCCACCGGTACCGTCAGCGCTTTGGCGATGAGGCAGATGTTTTCCAAGCTGACGTTGCGCTCCCCACGCTCGACGCCGCCAATGTAGCTTCTGTCCAGCCCGATCTGGTGTGCGAATTTCTCTTGGCTCCAACCACGGGCTTTCCGAAGTTGTCGCATCCGTTTGCCGAAGAGACCTTTAACGTCGGATTTTACCATGATGATGCATTTTTGCAGTTGACGACCATGTTTCCACGGTTTATAAGTACACGGACCTTAAGTACCACATGCAGAAAGTGGCCGAAGATGAAGGCAACGGAATCGACGAAACCAAGAAAGAAAAAAGCTATTCTCGCTCCGAAGACGTTTTGCGAATTCTTCGCAGGAATCGGACTGGTGCGCGAGGCGCTAGCCTTATCCGGTTGGGAGTGCGTCTACTCTAATGACATCGACTGGAAGAAGCAGGAAATCTACCAGGGGCGTTTTGGCAAGTCCGACCACTTTCACTTTGGCGACGTTTGGAACACCGACGAGGTGATTGCGCGAATCCCCGGCCAAGCAGCGTTGATGACCGCTTCTTTTCCTTGCACCGATTTGAGTCTGGCTGGGCACTACCGGGGTCTGGAGGGTAAGCAATCTTCAACTTTTTTTGGGTTCGCCAAGGTTCTCGAAGCGCTGGAAGATAAACGGCCGCCACTCGTGATGCTGGAGAATGTCCCTGGGTTCCTGTCGTCGAATAAAGGTCAGGACTTTGCGACAGCAGCCCACTGCCTTGCCAAGTTGGGGTATTGGCTCGATGTATTCGTCCTAGACGCCTGCCACTTCACGCCGCAGAGCAGGCCGCGTGTCTTCGTTATCGGAGTTGCGGAGAAACACAGACCCCTCCAGAATGAGGGGCCTTCCGGCGGCTGGCTCTGGCCGACAGAAGAGTCGGGTAGCCTTCGACCCGATTCTGTCATTCGGTTCAAGCATCGCCTTGAACTTGAGACTGGTTGGTTAACACTCCCCCTTCCCGAACCGCCGCGGAACAACACTTTGCTTTCCGATCTGATTGACCTCGACGACGGGCAAGCGTGGTGGGACGAAGAGGAAGTGCAGCGTCACTGCGAAATGATGAGCGATTTGCATCGCCGTAAAGTAGAGGAAATTCGGACTTCGAACCAGCGTTGGATCGCTACGATTTTCCGTAGAATTCGGGAGAAAAAGATGCGTGCCGAAGTCCGCTTCGATGGGATCGCCGGATGCCTTCGTACCCCGAAGGGCGGAAGTGCCAGGCAGATCGTGATCGTCTGCGAGAACGGCAAACTGCGCATGCGGTGGATGAATCCCCGCGAGTACGCCCGACTTCAAGGAGTGCCCGACTTCCCCTTGGTCGGTACGACAATTCAGCAGCTTTGGGGCTTCGCGGACGCGGTTTGCGTTCCCGCCATCTCCTGGATCGACCGCCACGTTCTTACCCCGCTGTTCGCGTCGATCTCGCGGTTCGG
>JAKBCS010000014.1 GCA_021807595.1 Planctomycetota bacterium
TTCGACTTTGGTGACGGCGAGTTGGTCGTCGATGGCAATGGCGACCTTATGATTGAGCATGGCCAACGGCGGCAAGCTCTTGTCTTCGGGAATCAACAGGCCGTGAGCGTGCAGAGCCGAACTGCCAAGCAACAGCGTCGCGGCGATTGAGAGGAATCGACACATGGCAGACCCTTTCCGAGATAGACCCAAGTTCGGACTACTAATTAGACGAATCTTGGGACGAAAAGATTGCCTGCGCAGCGCGGGGATTCCCCCGGTTACGAGCCGCGTAAGACGAGGAGGACGTGCAAGGAGCCGGGACGCGCGGGCTTGCGGCTGTCGAGAAAGCGCTTGATTTCCTCGGAGCCAGGCGCGGGACGAACGGGATTGTAAGCCAGAACCAAGGCGAATCGTTCGGGCGGCATGACCGGCTTCTTGCCGGCTTCGGGACGTGGCGTCCCCTGCCCCGCCAAGGCCAATCCCAGTTGCCTCGCAGTTTGGTCGGACAGAGGCTTACTCGGATCAGTTCCAAGCGGTCCCTTCGAGGAAGGGGGCGAGGGCATGGGATCGATCCCTAGCAGCGACGAGAGATCCTTGCGCTGCTTTTCCGTCATGCGCGTCAGAACGAGACGGTCGATCTGCTCTTCGAGCGCCTTGCCCCCGGCCAACTTCCGATCCTCGTCGCTGAGCTGTTGCAGGAATCGAATCAACTCTTCCGGCGTCACGTTCTCGAGATAAAGGACATAATTCGTATGCCACTTCATCTTGATGCGCTCTTGGGCTTGCTTCTCGACGATCAAGCCGAGTTGGATGGTCGGCGCGGCGCGGCGCACGCGCTCGAATGCCTTGGTCCCGTGCTTACAAGGCACTTCGATGCGGAAATTCGTGTCTCTGCGCAGTTCCTCAAGGAAACTCTTACGACGTGTCTCTTGCTTGAGATCGGCTACTTTAACGACGACCGGCAGCGTGTCGGGGACGCGATCCAGCTGGAACATCTCCAGACGGTCGGTCAATGTGGTTTCTTCCTTCGGCTCAACGAAGGGCTTGTCCGTATCCTTCGGTTTCGATCTTTCACCCTCGTTGTGGACGACGGTGGGCGTTTCAACGACCGCGGGAAGATTGGATTGGTCTTTCGGCTTTATCGGTTCCTTCAACGCCGTTTGAGGTTCGTCTTTCTCAAGGGGAGAAGTGAGAGCCGCGCGATCGGTGGCAGGTGGAGAGGAGGGAAGAATCTTCTCCGACTTGGCCAGCTCCGTCGTAGTCGGGGGTGTCCAAGTGACAGAAAAGTAGAGATACGAGGCCGCGCCCAAGAGGAAAAGCACAGTCGCTGCGGCGACATACGGGGCGAGCGATCCAAACCATGCGGCATTCGTCGATAGATTTGCGAGGCGTCGTCGTCCGGGTGCGAGGCGGCGCTCGTGGATCGTCCTTACGATGCGGACGCTCAAATCTTCGGACAGAGCCGGACGTGGAAGGGTGCGAAGCGTCCGAGCGTCTCGTTGGAGCTGTTGAAGCAATTGTCGCGCTTCGACGGACTGTCTTAACAATCGGTCGACGGCGCGGCGTTGACGCTTGCTCAACTCGCCATCGACGTAGGCAGTCAAAAGTTGCCGGTAACGATTGAGGAGCATGGCTCCCGGTCCTTTCGCAGGGATTCGTTCGTTTCGTGGGCGCTTCACGTCGCTTGGGCAATGCGGCGCGATTCGTAGCTATTTGGCCTCTTCGCTCTTTTCCAATAGCGCGCGTAATTCGAGTCTCGCGCGATGGAGTCGACTGCGGATGGTACCAATGGGCACTTGCAGAATCTCGGCCATCGTTTCGTACTTCTGCCCTTCTAGATCCTTAAGTACCAACACCGCGCGATGCTCGGGCGAGAGTCGGTTTAGGGCGTCGTGGACGCGACGTTCCAACTCGGCCTGCTCCAACGCATAGCCGGGCCGATTGTCCTCGGAGGAATCGGCCGGTTCAAAGGTGCGTTCGCCTTCGTCTCCGGTCTCGATTCGCGCCAAGGCGCGCCGTTTGCGCTTCAGGCTGATCGCCGTGTTAACGGCTATCCGATACAGCCAAGTGAAAAAAAGCGAGTCGCCCTTAAACCCGTCGAGCGATTGGTAGGCGCTCAGGAACGCTTCCTGTACCACATCTTGAGCATCCTCAACGTTGTCTACCAAACGATAAACGCAGTGGTAGAGACGCTCTTGATAGCGGCGCACTAACTCGCCAAAGGCTTCCGTGTTGCCCTGGTTGCACTCAGCGATAAGACGTTTCTCATCGGCGCTCACGGTGGCCCTACCGCTGTTTGACGAAAGAGGCGTCGCGGAAGTTCCCGATTTTGGGCATTTGCCATGATGTCACATCCGCATCGACGTGTCAAAGAGAACCTGCTATAAGATAGAACAAAAGGGAAGGATGCGATGGTCGATTCAATCCAAGGTGGGAAACGGCGCGAACTTATAGTGGAGAGTCTGCTCGTGCTAGCAGCCCTGGCATTGGCCGCAGCCGCCGCTCGACCTTACGCCGATTCGTGGAACGATGGCAGCCGACTGGCCACGGTCGAATCGCTGGTCGATCGGCACACCTGGATCATCGATCGGTCGATCTTCGTTGCGGTTCCCCAACCGGAGAAAGACGGCCCTCCCCTGCCCTACAATCCGAACGATCGCACGCTGCTCGAACACGGAACCTTGGACAAACTGTATATCAACGGACATTTTTACTCCGATAAGTCCCCGGTCCCTGCGCTGTACATGGCGGGGCTCTATCAAGTCTGGGAGTGGGTTACCGGATGGACGGTTCGAGATCATGCCGATCGCTTCTGTTGGTTCATCACCTTCGCATCTTCTGGGTTTGCTTACGTCCTCTCGGTGTGGTGCATCGCTCTTCTGGGTCGGCGTCTGGGACTTCCGCTCTCGTCGAGGCTGATTCTGTGCGTTAGTTTCGGACTGGCCACCGTCGCCCTACCCTATGCCCGGCAGACGAACAATCACATACTGTTATTGGCCGTCGCCGCCGCCCTCACGCTCCAAGTCGCCCAGCTGGCCGAGGCACGGCGCGACGGCAAGGCAACCTGGCGACGCTTCGCCTTCATGGGTTCCTTGTGCGGTATCGGTTACACGATCGATTTGGGAGCGGGACCCGTGCTAATAGCGGCTACAGCCGCCTACATCCTGTTCGATCGATCCGAAGGGGCAATCGATCTCGCCGGTCGGCGATTCGCGATTCGTTCGACCCACCCTACCCTCTTTTTCGCGCTGGCAGCCGTTCCCTGGCTGGCATTGCACCACGCTTTGAATTATTTAATTGGCGGTTCGTTGAAGCCTGCGAATGCCAACCCCGAATATTTCAACTACCCCGGCTCGGTCTTCGCCGCCAACAATCTGACCGGAACTTGGGTCCATCCCCACGTCGGTTCATTTCTTCTCTATGCGGCCAGTATGTTGTTCGGCAAGAAAGGGTTCATCGGCCACAATCTACCTCTTTTTTTAATGCTACCTGCTCTCATCGCTTTGTGGCGGCAGCGGCGAGAAACGCGACGCGAGTTGACCTGGGCCGCGGCGTGCTGGGGCGGCACATGGTTGATCTACGCCGCCATGTCGAACAACTCATCGGGACAATGCTGCTCGATTCGTTGGTTCGTGCCGTTGTTGGCACCGGGTTATCTCGTACTCGCGCTTCTGCTGCGATCCGCGTCGTGGCTCAGGATCGACCTCTCGATCCTGAGCGCGTGGGGCGCATTGCTCGCAGTCATGATGCGCAATGGCCCTTGGATGGGAGGCATGGTTCCACTATTTTGGCCGATTCAGGCATTGGCTCTCCTCAGCTGGGGCGCGTTCCACTACCTACGCTCAGCGCGGCGCAAACGAGGACATACTCTTGAGATCTCTACCTAACATGCGTATAGTAAAGGGTTGGGGATTATCTGGCGATTAGGAGCAGCGGCGTTCTCGTTATGGAAAACAGCACCATCGTCATTCGCGGCGCTCGGGAACACAATCTCCGCAACATCAACCTCGATCTGCCGCGAAATCAACTTATCGTCTTTACCGGAGTAAGCGGATCCGGCAAAAGTTCACTCGCGTTCGACACCCTTTACGCCGAAGGACAGCGGCGCTACGTCGAATCGCTGTCCAGCTATGCGCGGCAATTCTTGGGGCAATTGCAAAAGCCGGATGTCGATTATCTCGCGGGTTTGTCGCCGGCCATCAGCATTCAACAAAAGGCGGCGGGACGCAATCCGCGCTCCACGGTCGGGACGATCACCGAGATCTACGATTATCTTCGAGTCTTGTTCGCGCGCATCGGCCTCGGTCATTGCCCCGAATGCGGACGACCGATCACGGCGCAGACGCGCGAACAAATCTCGTCGCGCATCCTCGCTCTGCCGGAAGGGAGCCGCTTTGTCGTCCTCGCGCCAGTAGTGCGCGGACAGAAGGGCGAGTACAAGGATCTCTTCGCCGACATGCTCAAGCGCGGCTTCGTCCGAGCGCGCGTCGATGGCCAGGTGGTTCGATTAACGGACGACCTAAAACTCGACCGTCGCATCAAGCACAATATCGAGATCGTCGTAGACCGATTGAAGAACGAGGCCGGAGTGCGTTCGCGTTTGGCCGAAGCGGTCGAACAAGCCCTGGCGTTGGCCGAAGGCGCGCTCATCGTATCCGTCGAAGAGGCGAACGGGGATCGTCGGCCCCCAGCTGAGGCGAAACGGGGGGCCGAAGCCTCCCGTTCGCCGCGAAACGATGACATCCTCTTCTCCGCTCACTACGCCTGCACCCATTGCAATCGCAGCTACGAACCTCCCAGCCCGCAACTCTTTAGTTTCAACAGCCCGCACGGCATGTGCGTCGATTGCGATGGACTCGGTACGCGCTTCACCTTCGATCCCGCTCTACTCGTACCCGATCCGTCACTCAGCTTCTTCAACGGCGCGATTCCGCTCGTTGGCAAGCTGCGCGGCATGGGTCGATGGCGACGGCACACCTACGAAGGGGTGGCCCAATCGCTCGGCATCGACTTGAAAACGCCTTGGGAAAGACTGCCGCGCGAACAGCGGGACCAGCTCCTTTATGGGAGCGGCGACAAACACATCGCCTACGAATGGAAGCAGCGCGGCGGCAGCGTGTGGAAGCACGGCGGCAAGTGGGAAGGCATCGTACCGCAGTTGCTCAGCGGTTTCAAGAAGACTGCCGCCGGGCCGCGCCGGATGCAATTGGAAAAGTACATGCGCGTCGTCCGGTGTTCGACGTGCGGAGGACAACGGTTGAACGCCCAAGCCCGCGCCGTGCGCGTGGGCGGTAAAACGCTCGCCGAAGTGTGCGCGCTGCCCGTCGGCTCTCTGGCGGCATGGCTGGAAGCGGACAAAGGCGATCTCGAAAAGAGCCTAGCACCGATTCAGCGCGTCATTGCCGAAGAGATTCTCAAGGAACTGCGCGGCCGCGTCGGCTTTCTCCTCAATGTCGGTCTGCATTATCTCACACTCGACCGCGCCGCGCCGACTCTCTCCGGCGGCGAGGCGCAGCGCATTCGTCTGGCCGGTCAAATCGGCTGCGGACTCGTCGGCGTGTTGTACATCCTCGACGAGCCGAGCATCGGCTTGCATCCGCGCGACAACGAGCGATTGTTGGACAGTTTGCTGCACTTGCGCGACATGGGCAATACCGTGGTCGTCGTCGAACACGATGAGGACACCATGCGGGCGGCGGATCATCTCGTCGATTTCGGCCCCGGTCCCGGCGTGCGTGGCGGCGAAGTCGTGGCGGCGGGGACGTATGCCGAAGTCGTCGCCAATCCGGCCAGTTTGACAGGACAATATCTATCTGGATTAAAGCAAATCGTCGTCCCTGCGCGGCGGCGGCGACCGACGAACAAGAAGCTGAGCATCGTCGGCGCGCGGCATCACAATCTGAAGAATATCACCGTCGAAATTCCGCTCGGTCTGTTTGTGTGCGTCACCGGAGTCAGCGGTTCCGGCAAAAGCTCGCTCGTCAACGACATCCTCAAACAAGGACTACGACAGCGCTACCAGCCCGGCGCGCGAGCGACGGGCAACGGCGACGAAGACGAAAGCAGCGAGAACGGCAAACCCATCGGCGAACACGATCGCATCACCGGCGCAGACGGCATCGACAAGATCATCGACATCGATCAAACGCCCATCGGCCGCACCCCGCGTTCCAATCCGGCAACCTACATCAAAGTGTTCGACGAGATTCGTTCGCTGTTCGCGGAGATGCCGGAGGCGAAAGTGCGCGGCTATCAACCGGGACGTTTCAGCTTCAACAAGCCGGGCGGGCGCTGCGAGGCGTGCGAGGGCAACGGATCGAATCGTTTGGAGATGGATTTTATCGCCGATGTGTGGATGACTTGCCCCGTCTGCGAGGGTCGGCGTTTCAACCGCGAGACGCTGCAAGTCCGCTTCAAAGCCAAAAGCATCCGCGACGTTTTAGAAATGGATGTCCAGGAAGCCCTCGATCACTTCCAAAACGTGCCGAAGATTCGCGGCATGTTGCAGACTTTGCACAATGTCGGTCTCGATTACATCAAACTCGGTCAGGCGGCTCCGACTCTCTCTGGGGGCGAGGCTCAGCGCGTTAAACTGGCGCGCGAACTGTGTCATCGTGCCACCGGACGCACCCTGTACATTCTCGACGAACCGACGACGGGACTGCACTTCGACGACATTCAGAAACTCTTGCAAGTGCTGCACGGCTTCGTGGAATCCGGTAATACAGTCGTCGTCATCGAACACAACCTGGATGTCGTGAAGACGGCGGATTGGATTCTCGACCTTGGCCCCGATGGCGGCGGCGGCGGCGGCGAAATCGTCGTCGTCGGCACGCCGGAAGATGTGGCCGCATGTGAGGAATCTTACACCGGAATGGCGCTAAGGCCGGTGTTGGGACTCGATCGGAAGACGAGGACGCAACGAGACGAGGCGAGCAAGCAACAAAAGAAATCTGTCCCTCGGTTCGATGCCTCGTCGCGTGCGAATCTCGTGGTCGAAGGAGCGCAACAACACAATCTTCGCAATCTCACGGTGTCGTTGCCGCGCGAGAAGATGAGCGTTTGCTGTGGGCCGAGCGGATCGGGCAAAAGCTCGCTGGCGTTGGATACGATCTATGCGGAGGGGCAGCGGCGCTACATCGAATCGCTCTCGGCCTACGCGCGGCAATTCCTCGGCCAGATGCAGAAGCCGAAAGTCGAACACGTTAGCGGCTTGTCGCCGGCCATCAGCATCGAACAGAAATCGACGATCCGGAGTCCGCGCTCCACCGTCGGCACCGTCACCGAAGTGTACGATTACTTGCGCGTCCTCTACGCGCGCCTCGGTCAGCCGTATTGCCCCGCCTGTCAAATCCCCATCGGCACGCAGACCTCCGATGAGATCATCGAACGCATCCTGTCGTTGCCGGAAGGAAGCAAGCTCTACCTGATGGCCCCTTTGGAACGACGAGGCCAGGAAAAGTACGACGCGCTGTTCGACGAGATTCGCCGCAGCGGGTTCGTCCGAATGCGCGTCGATAAGCGTTCGTACAACATCGACGATCCCCCTCAGATCGATCATCGTCGCAAGCATCTCGTCGAAGTTGTCGTCGATCGCGTGGTGGTTCGCAGCAATCAACGCACGCGCATCGCCGACGCAGTGGAGGCATGCCTCGATCTCGGCCGCGGCGTCCTGCACATCGCCTCTGTCGAAGACGGCAGGCCGGAGCCGGACTGGCGCGTCGAGCGATACAGTCAGCACTTCGCTTGCGATCGCTGTGGGCGCAGCTTCGAGCCGCTCAATCCGCATCATTTCTCGTTTAACAGTCCGCTCGGCTGGTGTCCGACCTGCGAGGGGTTGGGCCTTCAACAAGGTGCCTCCCCTGCCCTGCTCATCCGCGACCCCCGCCGTTCGTTGCGCGACGGCGCGCTTGCCGCCTGGCCCGATTTGAACGAAAATCGTTCGTTTCTCCTCTTCGCCGAAGCGCTGGCGCGCCACGAGGGGCTTTCGCTCGATACACCGTTCGAGGAGTTGACGACTCCGCAACAACATTCCATTTTGCACGGCACCGGCGAGACGTGGATTTCTCTCGAAGACGAGGCGAACCGCCCGAGTAAGCTGCCGAGTACGAACCACCTGGGAGCTAACGCTGCCGGTTCGCCCGGACTGCGCTTTCAGTACAAGGGATTGTTCCCCGCCATCGACGAGGCTGCTCGCGTCAGCCCCGCCTATCGGCAACGGCTCGATCATCTCGTCACCGAAGTCGCTTGCTCGACCTGTCGCGGTTCGCGCCTGCGCGACGATGCCGCCGCTTGCCGTCTCCCCTTCGGCAACGACCGGCCTGCCCTCACGATCGGCGGACTATCCGCCCTGCCCCTCGGCGAGACGCTGCAGCTTTTCAAGTCGATGAACGTGACGAAGGCCCAGCAGCAAGTGGCCGGGGAGTTGCTGCGCGAAGTGCGAAATCGTCTGCAATTCCTGGTCGATGTCGGCCTCGATTATCTCTCCCTGTCGCGCCCCGCGCCAACGCTTTCCGGCGGCGAATCGCAACGCATTCGACTCGCCAGCCAAATTGGCAGCGGGCTAACCGGCGTCCTCTACGTCCTCGACGAACCGACCATCGGACTTCATCCGCGCGACAATCACCGCTTGCTCGGCGCGTTGCAACATCTCCGCGATCTCGGCAATACACTCGTCGTCGTCGAACACGACCGCGAGGTCATCGCGGCCGCCGATTATCTTCTCGATTTCGGTCCCGGCGCGGGCGACCGCGGCGGCGACATCACAGCGCGCGGCAGCGTCAAACAAGTGTTACGAAGCAAGGAATCACTAACAGGACAATATCTATCCGGTAAGAAGTCTATCCCCGTGCCGAGCAATCGACGCATTCAACTCGCTGCGGAGAACGCAGAGAAAAAGACGATAAAGAAGAAGAACAAAACGATCGCCCAGAGTGAGTATTGCCTGAATTCTCCTCCGTCCTTCTCTGCGCGCTCTGCGTCCTCTGCCGTGAATCCTCTTCGTTGGCTGACAGTCAAGGGAGCGCGGCAGAACAATTTGCAGAATATCGATGTGGCGTTCCCTTTAGGTGCGTTCGCCGCCGTTACCGGTGTCAGCGGCAGCGGGAAAAGCTCGCTCGTGAATGAGATTCTCTATCAAACTTTGGCGAGACGTTTACATCGCGCCCGCACCCCGGCCACCGCCCACGACGACATTCTCGGAATCGAACACATCGACAAAGTCATCAATGTCGATCCAGATCCCATAGGCAACACGCCGTCGTCGAACCCGGCCACCTATACCGGCGTCTTCGATCTGATACGCCAATTGTTCGCGCAACTGCCGGAGTCAAAGGTGCGCGGCTACCGACCGCAGCGCTTCAGCTTCAACAAGCCGGGTGGACGATGCGAGGCGTGCGAGGGCGACGGCCAAAAGAAAATCGAAATGCACTTTCTCCCCGATGTCTGGGTGGAATGCGACGTGTGCCACGGTCAGCGCTACAATCCCGAGACGTTGGCCGTCCGTTATAAAGAACATTCCATTGCCGACGTGCTGTCCATGCGCGTTCACGAAGCCCTGGAGTTATTCTGCAATCTCCCGAAGATTCGCCGCGTCCTCCAAACGCTGGCGGACGTTGGACTCGACTATCTGTCGTTGGGTCAAGCCGCGCCGACGCTGTCCGGGGGCGAGTCACAGCGCGTCAAGCTGGCGTCCGAGTTGGCGCGGCCCAGCACTGGACGCACGCTGTACATTCTCGACGAACCGACGACGGGATTGCATTTCGACGACGTACACAAATTGCTCGAAGTCCTCAATCGGCTCGTCGATCTCGGGAACACGGTCATCGTGGTCGAACACAATCTGGACGTGATTAAGACGGCGGACTGGGTGATCGATCTCGGCCTCGAAGCCGGTCCCGCCGGCGGCCGCATCGTCGCGCAGGGGACGCCCGAAGAAGTGGCGAAAGCCTACGGCACAAGCCATACCGCCGCCGCTCTCGTTCCCGTTCTGAAAGCCGGTCCTTACGTCGAACGGCCGCGCTTCGATCCGAATGCCGCCGATACGCCGCGCGCCGACGATGTGGAATTAGAGGAAGTCGGCAAGGATGCGGCCATGCCGTGGCAAGCGGACGGACGCCGTTGGCACACCGTCGAGCGCGTCACCACCGAGGGCAAACCGTGTCGCTGGGATGGCCGGATGCTCGATTGGATCGACGATCGCATTCACGAAATGGGAGACTTTGGAGATACGGATTGGAACCAGCGTTCCGTCGTCGAAATCGCCGCTCCGATCAAGACGCAAGGTTGGTTTCTGCACGCCATGACCAGTCAAGAATGGCTTCTTCGACTGGTCTTCCGGGTCGAGAAGAATCGCTTCAAAGACGCCGACCTCATCCGCCGCCTCGGCATCCGTCCATTGAATGAGACGCCGGGATTGGAAGTCTACGGCAACGAACAGCGCGTGTGGACGACGGCACACAAAGGACCGTGGCAATCGGTGACGGTTCTCACCCATCGGCTCGGCGAAATTGAGACGCTGGCGTTCCGCGAATTTCTCAACGAAGCGGCCGCTTCTTTCCACAACAATTTGAAGAGGCTGCGCACCAAACCGGAAGACGTGATGCCGTGGAAGATCAACGGCGAACGCTGGCACCTCGGCGACAAGGGTTTCCCGCCGGGAAAGAAAGTGCGCTGGGAGCGTTCGCTGCTGACGCGCCTGTTGCAAATCGTCCGCGAGATCGAACCCGCTCTCGAGGTTCGTTGGGATGCGCGCGATGCCATCACGCTCCGCCTTCCGGAAGTAAGCCGCGCGTGGGCACAATGGCGTACCAAGAAGGCGAGTGCCTTGGAGTGTCATTTCCTGGGCCGACGCGGACAATTCAACCTCAGTCAAATCGAACATCTGGGTATCGAGCCTCGCATCGGCTCACAGCGCAAGGACGGCGATGTGTTGTCGTTGCACTTCCAAAAAGTGGATCAAGAACAAGCGAATCGGTTGCGAGACATCTTGGTCGAACATCTGCGCGGCTTTCGCGAGACGTTTTTGAGACGGGCAAAGTAAGCCGTTACTCCTATCCCAAGAAGTAGCGCATTAACTCGTGCCCCTTCTCGAATATCAAATCGCTTTTTTCTCCCACAATTTCGTCGTAAGACGATTGTCCCTTGCTCGCGATGCCGGTACCGGCGACGGCGAATGGGACCATGCCGTAGGCGTGGGCGCGCGTTCGCAGCGTGGTACGGTGATCCGGCGAGACGAGAATGCGAAAGGGTCCGCGATCGTGCAGTGCCTTCCACAGGGGGCCGACAATGTGTCGGTCGATGCGCTCCAGTGCTTTGACCTTCTCCCCGGCTTTGCCTTCATGGGAAGCCTCGTCCGGTGCTTCGACGTGAACGCAGACCAAATCGTAATGTAGTAGCGCGGCGACGGCGGCTCGGCCCTTGGCGGCATAGTCGGTGTCGAGGTAGCCGGTCGCTCCCGGTACGTCGATGCGCTGCCAACCGAGCAACACACCGACGCCACGCACCAGATCGACGGCGCTGATGATCGCGCCTCGCTTGCCGTACACCTCGGCAAACGGCTTCAGCGACGGTGCCCTACCCTGACCCCAGAGCCAAATCTGCGTGGCGTCGCGCTGTTTGGCGTCGCGCCGCTTCCGATTCACCGGATGATCGGTGAAGATCGCTCGGCTGCGTTCCATCAAGCTCCGCAACAGATCGCTACCCGGTCCTTGGGGCAAATGATCGGCGATGGGGCGATCCGGCACATCGTGCGGCGGTTGCGTTTTCGTCTGGTCCGAGAAGGGTGCCGAGGTGCCGGGGATGGGGCGGTAGACGAGAATGTTGCGATAGCTGACGCCGGGATGGAATTCGAGTTGGGCGTCACCGAGCGCCGCTTGCAGCGCTTCAATCAGCGGTCGTCCATCTTCGCTGGTAATGTGTCCGGCGGTGAAATCGCGCATGCACTCGTTTTCGACGTGAACGAGATTGCACCGGATGGCCCAATCGTTGGGGCCGAGAGGAATACCCATCGCCGCCGTCTCCAAAGGCGCGCGGCCGGTATAGACGACGAGCGGATCGTAGCCGAACAAGCTCAACGTCGCCACGTCGCTGGCCGGCGTAAGGGGAATGGGCACATTGTCGGCGCGCCCAACTGCGCCGAGCTGGGCGATGCGATCCATGTTTGGCAAGTCCGCCGCTTGCAACGGAGTTTTTCCGCCGAGCGAATCTTGCCCTTCGTCCGCGCAGCCGTCCGGGATAACGATGACGTATTTCATGCGTGCTGTCGATTCAATCGGAAACGAGGATCTCCCCACGCTGTTGTACGGGCAACGCCGTTCCCGTCCACGGACTTCTGCGCAGAGCGCGAGAGCCATTCATTCTTGCTGGAAACTCCTCACGGCGATCGACGGTCGATTCTCGAAACAATTCCTGGCCTCCGGGCCGGCATGGATCGAAAGCATTCGGATGCGAGGCAGGGGTTTGCCGAGGAAATAGCTCTCCAGATCATCGTGGTTTCGCAACAGTGGATCGACGAGAAAACTCGTCTCGGCCATACTCGGGATAAGACGGAAGGAGTGCTTCTCTCCGTCCGTGGTGGTTACGTTGAGGGACAGATGAGCCGAGCGGAACAGTGCCTTCGTGAGTCGCCCGCGAAAGGTGTCGGTCACATGAATGGACAGGAGCTTGGCGGACGCTCCGAACTCGTCCAATCGGATCACTTCGTCGAAAGTGATGTCTTTTTGTAGCAACAAGGGCGGGTCGGCGGCCCTCGGCGGTTTGTCGTCCCGGCGTTCGAGTAGAAGTAGCCCTTTCTCCCGTGCGACAAATCGATAACGGCGGAGAATTTCGAGAAGCGCTGCGCAGTCTTCCATCGCCGGAAAGCGGTTGTCGATAGGCTCGAGTCGGCAGAGAACGAAGTCAGGAGCGCGTTCGCCTCGGTAATAGTCGGCGTTGACCTCCATCGAGTCAGGGGTATAGGCGGAGTAGCTTTGAAAGATCGGGCGCGGATGGTAGTTCAAATGGTTGAGAAAGAGAACGCCCTGCGAATAGGTCAAAAGATCCACGGGTCGATCGCCCACAATGCTGCAAATCTTTGGCAGCGCCCATTCGTCGGCCAATACCTTTTGTTCAACCTCAAGGAGACGGGCGAGCCGAGTCGGTGCCAGGGCGAAGATGCCGTTGGTCAGTAGACGGCCCGCCCAAGGGACGGGTAGAGGTATGCCTCGGCCCAAGATTCCGAGGACGATTGTTGATGCCAACAAAAGGACGCGGATCGGCCTCGTCCTCGGGCCGCCTAGAAGTCCATCCGCCGCAAACGGAACGACGACCATGAACCCGAAAAAAAAGTTTGTGTGAAAGTCTTGACGAATGAATCCATGTTTCCAGACCATGAACGCGCCGGCGCACAACAAAGCGATGCCCAGGAGATTCTCGCGGCGGCGCAGCACTGAAATGGAGCGTACCGTGGCGAGCAGCAGAAAGCAGAGTCCGGCCGCCAGCCCGCGTCGCGCAGCGGCAACAACCCCATGAGGATGAGGCAGAAGAGATACAGCGTGTCCACGGAGCCGGCCAGAAAGTAGAGTACCAATCCGAGGAACGTCGCGCGCATCCAACCGGCGCACAGCAGCCTGGCCCAGCGCAGCAGAATCCATGTCAACGCGAATTTGACGGCCAACTCCCAGGCATACTTCCACCAAAAGAGATCGGTGTCATACACAATGTTGACGAAATAGCCCAGCGGGCCATAGGTCCAAACGTAATCGACGCCGCACTGGAATCGGTGGGTGAGGAAGTATCCCAGACAGCGTTGCCAAGACGTGTCATTCCCCACACTGGCGATGTTATGCGGTAGATCGAGCAAGCTGATCCACAGTAGAAGGAAAAACGACAGACGCAGCGAGAGCGACTTTCCTCCTTCGTCCTCGGAACGAACGGCACTCATGTTCTCGCAGTTCACTCCTGGGTAGAAAGTGTCATCCTATCGCTTTTTTTTACCATCACCCCACCCTCCGGCAACCGATTCGTGGTCGAGGATCCTATAAACGAGTAACGCCGGTCGGCGAGTAGCGTGGGGCCGCCCTTGACGAATACGAGAATGCGACAATAATCCAGGGTGGATTTGATGCGCAGGCTTCGTGGAGAGTGCGGACTCCGAGAGCCGCCCACCTTTGTTATTCGTCTGGGTTTGTTGCGGTTCATCACATGGTTGTGCCGACAAATAGTAAATCCAACGCGGAGAATCGCTCAGATGCGCCTTCAACCCTCCTTGTTGTGGACGTGGAGCAGCACCCTTGACCGCCTCCCTTATTTGGTGATCGGCGCGGTCTTGTTCCTGGTGAAGTTCGCTCTCGACTGGACAATAGCCCGTCAGTTCTTCGGACAGTCCTGGTCTCCGTTCAATTATGTCCTTTGGCCAAATGAGCGCGTCTTGCATGTATTCGAGTTGGGCGATTCAGATCGGGGATTTTCCCTGACAATGCTGCTGTCGTCCTTGCCGTTCATCTGGACGGGAGTAATCCTCACGTTCCACCGTCTGCGGGCCACGGGATTGCCCTTGAGCCTCATCCTCCTGTTCTTCGTCCCCGTGGTGAATCTGCTGTTATTCTTGGTCCTCGTATTGCTACCGACACGCGAGGTACTCGCCGCAGTGGCCGTTCCGCGGTGGCGAGGTCAGCACGTCGAATCTTTGCGGACGGTCCACCGGAGCGTTGTGCGCGAAAGCTACTGGCGCAGTGGACTACTGGCGCTGGCGATCGCCGTCCCACTGGAAGTGTCGGCAGTTGTATTGAGTGCGCAGGTGTTACAGAGTTATGGCTTCAGCTTGTTCGTAGGCGCACCTTTCACGCTCGGCATGATCTCGGTGTTATTGTTCGGCTTCTCGCGCCCCCAACCGTTGGGAGCGTGTCTGACCGTGGCCCTTTCCGCGGCGACGTTGGTGGGAGTGATGATCCTCGCCATCGCCTTGGAGGGAATCATCTGTCTGCTGATGGCGGCTCCCATCGCCTATTTTCTCGCCGTTCTGGGAGCCTTGGTCGGGTACGCCATCCAGGCACGCCCTTGGCTCAACGAGCGGACGGCCGCGCTCGTGCTGGCGATGATGGTCTCGATGCCGGCGTTGATGGCGGCCGAATCCACGAACGAACCGGAACCGGGTTTGCGAGTCGTGAAAACCGAGGTGGAAATCGACGCGCCTCCGGACCAAGTCTGGCCGCACGTCCTCGCCTTCCCCCCTTTGGCGGAGCCGGACGATTGGGCCTTCCACACCGGCATTGCCTATCCACAGCGTGCCGAGATTCACGGCACGGGAGTCGGCGCGATCCGCTACTGTGTCTTCTCGACTGGAACTTTCGTCGAGCCAATCGACGTCTGGGATCCCCCGTCTCGGCTCCACTTTCGGGTTACTGAACAGCCGGAGCCGATGCGCGAGTGGAGTCCCTATCACATCCACCCCGCCCACTTGGATCATTACCTTGTAAGCAAACGGGGCGAATTTCTTCTACAGCGCTTGCCCAATGGCCGCACGCGCCTCGTCGGCACTACCTGGTACAGCAACCGCATGTGGCCAGCCCCCTATTGGGGTTTGTGGTCCGACTCGATCATCCACCGCATTCATGGCCGCGTGTTAAATCACGTCAAGCGATTGACTGAGGAATCGTCCCGTCGAAGCAGTGCCGTACGCCCTAGCAGTGAGAACTAAATCCTTGGCAACGCCGCCGAGATTCGCTGGGAAACGAAATACGGACTAATGGATATTTCTATCGCGTCCCGACGTCCCACGCTACCCAGAGAGAAACATTGACTCTTGAGCAGGAAACTCATAAACTGACTACTACAAAAGAAGCCAACATCGCTCTTGGGGATTGGTGTAACGGTAGCACGACTGACTCTGGATCAGTTAGTCTAGGTTCAAATCCTAGATCCCCAGCTAACTCAAAGGCCGCTGTAGCAAGCAGTTACAGCGGCCTTCGTTTTTTGCTATGGCTGACTAAGCTCCACTTGTGCCCATTTATTCAAGGTTGTGCCGCCGGAGTCGAGCCGGCGAGCAGCAACTCTTGAAAGGGACGCTTGAGTTTTGAAAAGGCCGGGCTACGACCGAGAATTGCAAAAGCCCATTCCACCCATAGCCACCGGCGAACCGCCATCAGGGCGTCCCAGAATGTTACGTCTTGCTTGCCCAGCCAAGACACCGCCCACACGACGACGAACCGGCAACTGCACATACAACGCGGCTACCACCGTTAACAACCCGAACAGACGCGGTGCCACACGCAACACCGTCCGTTCCGTTCAACCCCGTGTCGATCGACTTCTGACAGAGTTCGACAAGTGCGTCCAGACGATCCCCCCGGTGGGGATGCCGCTCGTGCTGCGCACTTGCCAACATTTTAGAGGAGAAGTTCGAGGCAAAACTGGCCGATTTTCGCCAGCGTCCAAATTGTGTAATCGGTTGTCTTGAATTGAGACATCGAGGGGTTGGAGTTGGCGAATGAAAGTAAACATCCCTCCAAAAGCTCGAAGGGTTCAAAAGTCAGTCATCGAGAGGTCGCTTGAGCGTGCGCGTCGTCTCCGATAGGATAACTTTCACTGCGGCATAGTTCTCCTTTAGCGTTTTCCCCACCTGGTTGGAACCGACGATGAGCAGTAACGGCACGCCTCGCGATCCCGACGATTTCTTCTCCGAAACACGCATGACCTTCGGCGATCATCTGGAAGATCTTCGTCTGCATCTGTGGCGCGCTGTCGCTGGGTTTGGCGTCGCCGTCTTCTTCAGCTTCTTCATCGGTCGGGCGGCGGTCAACTTTATCACCGCGCCGGTTAAGCAACAGCTGCGCGAGTTTTACCGGCATCGCGTCGAGAACACGATGAAGGAATCGGGAGAAGATCCCGTCTTGCAACGAGCCAATCAACCGACCGCCTTCGCGGGACTGTATTTTCGCCGCGATCAGTTGGAGGCTGTCTTGAAGGGTGAGCCTGTCGAAAAAATCAATGCGTTCAAACGTCCCGTATGGAAAACAGACGGCGAGAACGGGAAGAAGGCCTCGTGGTTCGAAGACCTGATCGGTCACTCCGGTGGACCCGAAAAGAAAGAGGACGAAGAAGAGGTCACCCTCGACGATGTCGTTCGCATTTGGGCTTCGCACGGCGAGCCGCTCACCGAAACCGCGGCGAATCAAGAAGCGCTTCGCATCGTCGGCGATCTCGACACTATGGCGACGCTGAACGTGCAGGAAGCGTTCATGGTATGGTTCAAGGTCTGCCTCGTGTGCGGCTTCATCCTCGGCAGTCCGTGGATTTTCTGGCAAGTCTGGATGTTCGTCGCCGCCGGTCTGTATCCAAACGAAAAACGTCTCGTCCACGTCTATCTGCCGGTCAGTCTCGGTCTTTTTCTCCTCGGCGCGGCGGTGTGCGAGTTTTTGGTCATACCGCGGGCCATTGAGGCGTTGTTGTGGTTCAACGAATGGCTCGGACTGAAGCCGGATCTGCGTTTGAACGAATGGCTCGGCTTCGCCATTTACATGCCGTTGATCTTCGGGCTGTCGTTTCAGACGCCGTTGGTCATGTTGTTCACCGCGCGCTTGGGCATTTTCGATGCCAATTCGTTCCGCAACAAACGCCGCTATGCCTGGATGGTTATGGCCCTGTTTGCCGCCCTCATCACGCCCTCGACCGACGCCATGAGCATGTTGTTTTTATGGGTTCCCATGAGTCTTCTGTTCGAGCTGGGCATCGTACTCATCCGAATGTCGCCGAACGAACCGGAGATAGGCGAGGATGTTCCAGACTCGTCGGAGATGATCGAGGTTTGAGGATTTCGACTTTCGAGGGAGGAAATGGGGATGCCCGCTTATGGATACGGAAAAGCATAACTTCGTCGACGAAAGAGCCTCGTCGGACTCGATCGGACCTCCGTATTCCTCTTCGGACGAACGAACGGGTGCGGCGAGGGTGGCACTCGTCGGTGCGGGGCCGGGCAACCCAGGTTTACTCACGGTGCGCGCGGTCGAGCTTTTGGGACGCGCCGATCTCGTGTTGTACGATCGTCTCGTGCCCGCGCGCTTACTCGATTTTGCCCCGGCGGAGGCGAGGCGCATTTGCGTCGATTCGCTACACGGCACGCATCCAGAGCGTTGGCCGGAGATCTATCGGATCGCCATCGACGCGGCACGACAAGGCTTGCGCGTGGTGCGGTTGAAGGGCGGCGATCCGTTCGTCTTCGGGCGCGGCGGCGAGGAGGCGGAATCGCTGCGCCAGGCAGGAATTGCCTATGAAATCGTCCCCGGTGTGACGGCGGCTCTGGGAGCAGGCGCGTTCGCCGGCATCCCACTCACCCATCGTCGACACGTCAGCGCCGTGGCCTTTGTCACCGGGCACGAGAAGCCAGATAAAACAGATAGCTTTTTGGATTGGCCGGCACTGGCACGCTTTCCAGGCACGCTGGTTGTCTACATGGGCATGGCACGCCTCTTTCATATCGTCGAGCAGTTGATCGCGCACGGCAGAGCGGCGGACACTCCGGCGGCGGCGGTTCAATGGGCGACGACGGGCAGACAGCGCACCGTCACGGCGACCCTCCTCGATCTCCCGGCGGCGGTGCTGCGAGCGGACCTTAAAGCGCCGTCGCTAGTGATTATCGGATCGGTCGTCGAACTGCGCGGCGAGTTGGCGTGGTTCGAGTCGAGACCACTGTTCGGCCAGCGCGTGTTGGTGACGCGCCCTCGCCATCAAGCCGGTACCATGGTTGCGCGCCTCGAAGAGTTGGGCGCGGTGGTCTCCGTATTGCCGACCGTGGAGATCCGCGCGCCGGACGATTGGTCTCCGGTCGATCGCTCTTTGGCTCAGCTGGAACGCTATCGATGGCTGGTCTTCACCAGCGTCAACGGCGTGGAGGCATTCTTGACTCGTCTGCGGCACGTTGGCCGCGATCTGCGCGCGCTGGGTTCGACGCAGCTGGCGGTCATCGGTCCCTCCACCGCCGATGCACTCCGTCGCTTTCACCTCGAGCCAGACCTGATGCCCACCGTTTTCGATTCCGAGAGCCTGGCCGAGGCACTACTTCCTCATGTCGCAGGGCATCGCGTCCTGATGGCACGGGCCGACCGGGGGCGCGATGTGCTGCGCGAGCGCTTGGCGAAGGTTGCCGAGGTCGAACAAATTGCCGTCTATTCGCAGGTGGACACTCTCGATCCGAACGCCGAAGCGATGGAAGCACTGAGACAAGGGGAGATCGACTTCATCACCGCGACCAGTTCCAACATCGCGCGATCGCTGCTGTGTAGGCTGGATGAGGCGAGCGCTCGGCGGATTCGATCCGGCGAAATTCGGTTGGTGAGCATCAGTCCGGTAACGAGCGCGGCGATAGTGGAGATGGGCTTTCCCGTGGCGGCGGAGGCGCGCGTTTACACGGCGGAAAGCGTGATTGAGGCGATTCTAACCCTGCGGTCTCAAGGGCCTTAGCGCAGATCGCGGAAGGCATCATATGCCAGGTATAGAACGATGCCGCAACACAAGACGATCAGGACATCGACCGTCGAGCTTATCCCACCGAAGGGGAAACTCAGAAAGAGATCCAGCAAGAATAAGAGCAGGAGCAATCCGGCGACTCCCATAGAGCCCCAGCACAACCATTTTTCCATGAAGAGCCCTTTCACCGCCTGCATGATGCCGCCCCGGCTCCACAGGTTTACCGCGAATCCGCATCGTTGCAAGATCCAAAACAGATCCGGCACTGTCCCACAAATCAATTGCAACATTGTAGCGGTTTCAACTCAAGTCGCCACTTCCATTCTGTTTAGAAAAAGTACCCCCTCAAGTCAGCGCAATCGGCATCATCGCTATAAACGAATCCTCCCCGCCATCGCCAACGAGGCGAGCCGTGGTCTAAACTCTCCGAGAGAGATCGTCCGCGGACTGATGCCCGCCGCTCGACCGATTGTTCCGATCGTCCTTCGATAAATCGTCTTTTCTCTGGAAGTCGCGGGCGCGCTCGTGTAAAGTAAGTACGATACGAGATATGCTGAATTCGGTTTCTACTTCTCGAACTCCGCTATCGACGGCAATGGAGAGAGCGGCATGCAAGCGCTGTGGACTTTTATCACGCACGATTGGTACTTCTTTTGGCCGTTGTTCCTCATGTCGTTGACGGGGTTGACGCTGGTTTTCTGGCGCTTGCTCCTCAATCTGAACGGTGCCACCAACATGAGCGAGTTTCTGCCAGAGTTTCAGCAAAAGCTGGAGCGAGACGGCGTGGAAGGAGCGTTGCGTTACTGTCGCACTCGCTCCGACATCATCCCGCGCCGCCTGTTCGTCGCCGGTTTGGAAACCTCGAAGCAGGGCTTGTCGGCGGTGCGCCGCGCCATGGCCAACGTCATCGAATTGGAGATCATGCCCGATCTGAACTTCCTGTTGCCGACGATCTTGGCCATAGCTAAAGTCGCCACGATGGTCGGGCTGCTCGGAACGGTCATCAGCATGATCGGCACGTTTAACGAAATCCAAAAATCGAAGGGTGGCGATGTGGGTTCGCAGGCCGGGGCGATCGGCCTGGCGCTCTTCGCAACGGCCTTGGGATTGATTACCGCCATACCGCTGGTCTTCACCCACGTCTTGTTCAAAGCCTGGTTGGCGCAGTTTGAAACACGGATGAAAAGCTCCGCGCAGAAGTTGCTCCTCTTGCTCCAAGCCAAGCCGGCCGGCAAAGCTGCTCTCCCGGCAGTTGCCAACGCCGCGGCGGGAGCGCAAGGCTCGCAAATGCCGCGCAGGTGATTCGACATGGCCGAAAAACGATTTCTCGACGTGTGGATTCTCGTCACGAACACCGTGTATCGAGAGGTGCCGTTCCCCGTCGTCTCCGATTGGATTCAGCAAGGGCGGCTGCTCGAGAACGACATGCTGCGGCGATCGGGAACGGCCGAATGGTTTCCCGTCGGCGGTTCCCCCGACTTCGCTCCTTATCTGCCGCGCTCCGAACCGGATCGCGTCAACGATGTGGCCGAGGCGTTGGAGCCGGTCGAAATCGACTTTCGCTGGAAGAAATCTCACGACGACGAAGACGACGACGTGGATATGATTCCGCTCATCGACGTGAGCCTGGTGTTGCTGATCTTCTTCATGTTGACCGCCAGCACGGCTGGACTCGCCGCCTTCGTGCCCACGCCTCCGGCCGAATACGGTGCCCTTGCCCCCAATACCGACGAAGTGCAACTGAACGTTAATCTCGAAGGTGAAGGCGACGCGCGCAAGCCCGTCTTCTCCTTCTCGGTCGGCAACAAATTCCTCGACCCCAAAGACGATGGCTTGGCGACGATGGACGAGTTGTTGAACCGATTGCGAGATTATTTGGACAAACTTCCTAACGATGTCGATGTCACCATCAATGCGCATCCGGACATAAAGTCTGGTTTGGTGCGCGAGTTGATCGCGAGGCTGGAGTACGATCCATTCCGCAAGCGCATCTTACAAAAATACATTGGCGTCTCGGAGAAATAGCGATGTGGAAGGTGCGCCACGAGGGTTCTCCGACGGCAATGGGCGATCTGACGCTGGCGCAGGTGGCGGAGGGTCTGGCCGACGGTCGTTGGGAACCGACCGATGAAGTCATGGGGCCGAACGACTCGGCTTGGGTTCCCATCGAAAGCCATCCCCAGCTGGCCGAAATCGCCGCCGACTTGGAGCCACCGCCGCCGCGCCACTACGACGACGAAACGCGCCTGGACATGAATGCGCTCATCGACGTGTGCTTGGTACTACTCATATTCTTCATCTTGACCACGAGCTACGCCGTGCTGCAAAAACGCCTGGAAGCGCCCGGCGTCAGTTCGGATAAAGTTGGACCGCCCATCATCACCAAGGCGAAGATCGAGCAACAGATGGTCTACGTCCAAGTGCGCATGGAGAACGGAAAGCCGGTATTTCGGGTGGAGAAGGACATCGTGGAACCCGAACGACTGGAATACGAGCTGAGCCGCTTCATTAAAGCGACGAAGAAGACGCAGCTGATTATCGATCTCGACTACGACGCGCCCCAAAGTGCCTTGGTCGCCGTGCAGGACGCCGCCAAAGGTGCGGGCATGGAAAAAGTCAGTTTAGTTGTCCCCGACAAGGGGAAATAATAGAATACTATCGTTCCTCAAGCCTCTTGCTTTCTCGCGGAGAAAATGAGAGGATACCAACCACTCCATTGAATCCTACCGCGACTATCCGTTGAAACGGTTCGACATTCCAACGCCGGAATGGTCTCTCTCCAGACTAGGCTCCTTTTGTTTAGCGAGAGGAGAGCTGCCACGATGTTTACCCTACCTCGCAATCCAGCGACGATTGTGAATGTGGAAGAAAATGCGCTCGTTCGTTCGACACTGACGAATTCCTTGCGAGAAGCGGGTTTCCTCGTTCACGAAGCGGCTTCGGCACATGAACTACAGCGCTTTACGAGGGAGAAGCCCGACCTCATTGTTCTCGGCGTTCATCTGCCCGATGGCAACGGCGTCGATCTATGCCGGAGCATCAAGGAGGATCCGGACACTGCTTCCAGCCTCATTTTGTTGATCGCCGACGATTCGTCGCAGAGCGGCGATCGGATTCGCGGCCTGGAAATCGGGGCGGACGGCTTCTTGGCCAAGCCGGTGAATGCCGATGAGGTGGTCGCCCACGTCAAGGCCATGCTCCGCTTTCGCCACAACGAAGAACACTATCATCTCCTGACCGAAAGCATTCCCCATTTCGTGTGGATGGCGCGCGCCGACGGCCAAGCGGAATACGCAAATTCTCGCTGGTACGAATACACGGGCTTGCCGCCGAGCGAATCGCATGGTCTGAGTTGGCTGCAACAGATCCATCCATCCGATCGCCTCAAGGCGCGGAAGACATGGGAGAACGCCGTAGCCACAGGGTTTCCCTACACAGTCGAATATCGCCTGCGACGGGCCGACGGTAGCTATCGTTGGCATCTCGCTCAGGGCTTGCCCTTCCGCGACGAGCGCGGGCAGATCGTCAAGTGGATAGGCACCTGTACCGACATTCACGCCCAGAAGACGGCCGAAGCGGAACTGCGACTGCGGGATCGCGCCTTGCAGGCCGTTTCGGAAGGCATCCTCATCACCGATCCACGACAGATCGACAATCCGATTATCTTCGCCAGCCCTGGTTTCGAGAGGCTTTCAGGCTACACGGTAGGCGAGGCGATCGGCCACAATTGTCGTTTTTTGCAAGGCAAGGATACCAGCCCCGACACGCTCGCCCAACTGCGCGAGGGCATTCGCTCGGCTCGACCGACCACCGTCGAGTTGCTCAACTATCGCAAGGATGGCACGCCGATCTGGATGTCCCTGTCCGTCTCTCCCATACGCAACGAGGAAGGGGAGGTAACGCATTTCGTCGGCGTGCAGTCCGATGTCACCGAACGCCGACAGATGGAACAACAGCTAAGACAAGCGCAGAAGATGGAAGCGGTCGGACAGCTGGCCGGAGGGATCGCTCACGATTTCAATAACCTGCTGACCGTTATCAACGGCTACGGCGAAATGTTGCTGAATCGACTCAAAGTCGACGATCCTTTGCGCGAATCCGTCAGCGAAATGACCAAGGCCGGCGAACGGGCCGCCGCGTTGACCCGTCAATTGTTGGCCTTTAGCCGCAAGCAAGTTCTTGCACCGAGCATTCTCGATTTGAACTCCGTAGTCATCGATCTGGAGAAGATGTTGCGGCGCGTGATCGGCGAGGACATTCGGCTGGCAACGGACCTGCAATCGCCCCTGGACGCGGTGAAGGTCGATCGAGGCCAAGTGGAACAAGTCCTCCTCAATCTTGCCGTTAATGCGCGCGACGCCATGCCGCGCGGCGGGCAGTTGACGTTGCGAACCCGCAACGTCGCATTGGACGAAGGCTACGCGCGCGACCATCCTTATACGCACCCCGGCGCTTATGTAGCCTTGGTGGCGTCCGACACCGGCCACGGCATGACCCCGGAGGTCAAGGCGCGGATTTTTGAGCCTTTTTTCACCACCAAGGGACCGGGAGTGGGCACTGGCCTGGGACTGGCCACGGTCTATGGCATCGTCAAACAGTCCGGAGGCTACATCGAAGTTTTCAGCGAGCCTGGCGCGGGAGCGACCTTCGAGATTTATCTGCCTCGGGCCGAACGCGCGGTTCGTTCGAGCAAATCGCACCCCGGCGAGGCTCGTCCGGCTCCGCGGGGAAGCGAAACGATTCTCCTCGTCGAGGACGACGACGCCGTGCGCGCGTTGAGCCGATTGATCCTGCGCCAAAGCGGCTACACCGTTTTAGAGGCGCGAACTGCCCAGGAAGCGCGCGATGCGGCATTCCGTCGCGCCGAGCCGATTCAGCTGCTGGTGACCGATGTGGTCATGCCGGAACTCGGAGGCCGTGAGCTGACCGAGCGCCTTCTGATCGTTCATCCGGAGATGCGGGTACTCTTCGTATCCGGCTACACCGACGACGCCATCGTTCGCCGAGGCGTTTCCGAAGAGGAGGTCAATTTCCTACAAAAGCCTTTTACGCCTTTGGCTCTAGCGAGCAAGGTGCGAGAGATTCTGGACTCGATGCCCGCGAGTTGAGTTGATTTTTTTCCGGGGCGAAAGGATCGTTCATGTCGCGCATTATGGGCGGGGCAACCCGCATTCTTCAGGGAATTCAGCACTTTCAACAGTACGTTTTCGGCTCAAAAATGTCTCTATTTCGGCGGCTGGGAAACGGACAAGCGCCGTTGGCTCTCTTCATTACCTGTTCCGACTCGCGCATCAATCCGAATCTGTTGACGCAAACCGAACCCGGAGAACTGTTTATTTTGCGCAACGCCGGCAACCTGGTGCCGACTCACGGCGGGGTCAGCGGTTCGGCGGCGACGATCGAATACGCCTTGAAGGTGTTGCACCTCCGCGACGTGATTGTCTGCGGACACTCCAAATGCGGAGCCATGCAGGCACTGCTTGCTCCCGAAACGCTGCGCGACCTTCCGGCCGTTTCCAGTTGGCTTACCCATGCCCGCGACATTCTTCCCGAAGTCGATGCGGCCGGCGCTTCGTTGACCCCCGCCGAAAAGCTCAACTTCGCCATCGAGCGCAATGTCCTACTGCAAATCGAACACATCCGAACGTATCCATTCGTGGCCGAAATGTTAGCGGCGGGACAATTGCGTCTACACGGTTGGGTCTATCATCTCGAATCGGGTCAGGTTACGGTGCATGTTTCCGGCCGAGATCGATTCGTGCCCTTGGCCGAGGCGATGCTTCATTGGGAACGAACTTCGGCCGCCGGAGAGGGAATGGGAACGGGAGCCTGGAGTGATTCGATTTAACAGAAAAAAAGTGGCCGGCCCCATACGGGGGCCGGCCGGTGTCACGCTGTCGCCCAATCAACGTGACAAAGGTAACATAACATTTTCTCCTCCTCAATCTCAAGCGACATTCGATTACTTTTTCGCAAGGTAAAGAAACGGTCGGATACCACTCGAACTGGGCCAATAATCTGGACCGCAGATGCGAAGGATTCGAGCAATCGAGAGCTGGTTTCTCTCCAACGTCTGGGGATGGAGTTCCGCAAGCACTTCAAAAGAGCGTTTACCTTCACGGTAGGCGTTGGCGCATCTCTGCGTGGCTCGAAACCATTGACGGCGAAGGCGATTGAGAAACAGACCGAGGTTCGGGAAATCCACTTCCAAGCGGTCGCCGGTCGGCCTTTTGCGGCTGGTGGAAGTCGGTCGAAAAGTGACCGACCGCTATTCGATTATGAATACCATCTTCCAGCTTCGGCGAGAATTCTCGGCTCGTTCGTCCTCTTTGTTCGAGAGGCTGCGCCCGCCACTTCGGGTTGCAACGGTCGATCCGTATTGACCTGGCGCGCTGCCCTGCCCTAGACTAATACACTGGCGATTTTGTTCCTCGACGGCACACAATATGCGCGGATGCGCCATGCGGAGGCATGGATCTCGATGAGTAGTCAAACGTCAATGGATGTGGGTTTTTGGGAGAAGCTGGGCGACGGGTTGTCCGCCGTTTCGGACAACGTCGGGAAGTTTCTCTTGCGCCTGTTCGGGTCCAGCAACGAGCGCTACATTCGCGGACTCGGCTACGTCCGCGCATCGGCGGCGGGCTCGACGCATACCGTCGTCCCCGGTTCTCTGTTGGCTCAAGTCAACGCTTTGGAAGAAACGATGCGAGGACTGAGCGACGACGAACTGCGCGAGTTGACGCCGAAGTTCCGGGAACGATTGGCCAAGGGGGAACCTCTGGACAATCTGTTGCCGGAAGCGTTTGCCGCCTGCCGCGAAGCGGGGTGGCGGACCAAGAACATGCGTCACTTCGACACGCAGATTCTCGGCGGAATTGTGTTGCATCGCGGCAACATTGCCGAAATGGTGACGGGCGAGGGCAAGACACTCGTGGCCACTCTCCCGGCCTACCTCAACGCGCTCGATGGCAAAGGCGTTCACATCGTCACCGTGAACGACTACTTGGCCCGTCGCGACTGCGAATGGATGACGCCGATCTACAAGGCATTGGGCGTCACAGCCGGCTACATTCAGTCGGACATGGAACCGCTCGATCGACGCAAAGCCTACGACTGCGACATCACCTACGGAACCAACAGCGAGTTTGGTTTCGACTACCTCCGCGACAACATGAAGCCGGCGCGTTGGGGCGATCCTACGTTCGATCCGCACTATCAGCAAGTGCAGAAAGCGCTCAATTACGCCATTATCGACGAGGTCGATAACATCCTCATCGACGAAGCACGCACGCCGCTCATCATCTCCGGCCAAGCGTTCAGCGATCTAAGCCGCTACACCCGCGCCAACGATGTGGCCGTGCAATTGGGCGAACTCCAGAAGAAGGAGCCGGGCAAATACTTCGAGATTAAGGAGAAAGAGCAAACCTGTCATCTGACGGAAGACGGCATTCATAAAGCCGAAGAGTTGCTTGGCATCGAAAGCATGTATACCGCCGGCAATCTGGAATGGCCACACCTTATCGACAACGCCTTGAAGGCGCACCACCTGTACAAAAAAGACAAACGCTACGCCGTCATGCGCCATCCCGAAAGCGGGGACATGAGCATCGTCATCATCGATGAGTTTACCGGACGATTGATGCTCGGCCGGCAGTGGTCCGATGGCCTGCATCAGGCCGTCGAAGCCAAGCATGCGCGCGACGGCGTGAAGATCAAGGAAGAAACGCAGACCTTGGCCACCATCACGCTGCAAAACTATTTCAAACTGTACAAGAAATTGTCCGGCATGACGGGTACGGCTATGACGGAAGCCGACGAATTCTGGAAGATCTACCATCTCGAAGTCCTCGCCATTCCTACCAACAAGCCGCTCATCCGCGTCAATCACCCCGATGTGATTTTCCGCACCGAAAAGGAGAAGTGGAAGGCGTCCGTCGAGGAGATCGTCGAAGTCAACAAGGAAGGAAGGCCCATCCTGGTCGGCACGACGGATGTGGACAAGTCGATCAAGCTGAGCGAGTTGCTGAAGCGTCGCGGCATTCGACACGAATTGCTCAACGCTTTGCCCGAACACGCGGCGCGCGAGTCGGAGATCGTGGCACAGGCTGGACGCATCGGTGCGGTGACCATTGCCACCAACATGGCCGGTCGCGGCACCGACATCATTCTCGGCGGCAACCCCGAAACCCTGGCCTGGGCGAGACTCAAGGACAAATATGCCTCGCGCCTCGACGTGCCCGAAGCCGAATGGAAGCAGATCGTCGACGAGATCGAACGCAAAGAGAAGATGAAAGAAGAGGGGCGTAAAGTGGCCGAGATGGGCGGCATGCACATTATCGGCACCGAACGCCACGATGCCCGCCGCATCGACAATCAGTTGCGCGGACGCGCCGGACGCCAAGGGGATCCCGGTTCCAGCCGATTCTATCTGTCGCTTGAAGACGATCTCATGCGCATTTTCGCCGGCGAGTGGGTGTCGAATCTTCTCCAACGCCTCGGCATGAAGGAAGGCGAGGCCATCGAGAGCCGCATGGTGTCGCGCCGCATCACCGCCGCACAGAAAAAAGTGGAGGAACGCCACTTCGATGCCCGCAAGCATCTCCTCGAATACGACGAGGTCATGGACCATCAGCGCAAGGAGGTCTACGGAGCGAGGCAGCGCATGCTCGAAGGGGCAAACTGCAAGATGCGCATCTGGTCGATGTTGGACAAACAAATCGACTCGGCGTGCGAGCGCTATCTCGACGCGGATTATGGCTCGGCCAGTTTCGCCGAATTCGCCGCCAATCGCCTCGGCGTCGAATTCGATTCCGCCGACTTTAGCCGCTGCGATTTCACCGAGGCGGACAAGACCGCCCGCGACAAGGCCACCCGCGCCGTGGAGACGCAAGTTCACGAGATGATGGAAGAGAACCTCGGAAGCGAGGACTCGCGCGAATGGAACTGGCAAGCGCTCTCCAATCAAGTGAACGCGCTGTGGAATCTGAAGGCGACGGATCGCCAACTGAGGCAGATCGGCAAAGACGCCCTTTCCGAATACCTGCTCGAACAAGCCAATCGCTATGTCGCCGACATCGACTTGAACGCGGGCCGGGAGTTTCTCGAACCCAGCTGGGGCGTCCGCGCTTTGTGCGACTGGGCGCGTCTCAAATTTCAGATCAAGCTGTCGCCGGACGAACTGACCGGCAAGGACGAAGCCGATCTCAAGAAAATGTTGCGCGACGCGGTGGCAAAGCTCTATCGCCAGCGCGAGATCGAGTTCCCGATTCGCACGGCGATGGCTCGTTTCATGGCGGATCAACCGGGAGCGTCGTCCGGCAGCCAGCGCTACAACCGCGAAGGCATCTTCTACTGGGCAACCATGCGCTTCCCGCAGGCGCGCGAACAGTTGCACGAAGACGACTTCCGGACGCAACCCCGTCCGCGACTTTTTCAATTACTCTTGGAGGTGAGCCGATCCGCTTATCCGTCCGACGGCCATGAAGCGATCGATGCCAAGGTCGACGATGTGTTCGAGGGAAGCAATCGCCCCGCCGACGCCGACGACGTCAAGGAGTTGACCGATTGGCTCAAGACGACGTGGCAATTGGATGTGCCGGAAGCATTCTTGACCGGGGCAACTCGCGAGCAAGTCCGGCAAGTTCTGTGGAATGCGTTCGACGAGCGTTATCGCCCCGAAATGCGGCAAATGGAACGCAGTCTGTTGTTGAATCAACTCGATTCGGCATGGAAAAATCACCTCTATCAGATGGATTATCTTCGTTCCGGAATCGGACTGCGCGGCTGGGGGCAGGAAGATCCCAAAACGCTGTACAAGCAAGAAGGCATGAAGGAATTTAAGTCCATGTGGGAAGGCGTCGAAGACAAAGTGACCGATACCGTCTTCCGCATGGAAGAGACCGAGGCCTTCCAAGAATCGCTGTGGGCCATCGGGGCGACCACCCACGAATCGGCCCCGCGAGCCATCGACGAAGCCGTTCTAGGCGCTCAGACCACGAACGCTACAACCGAGGTCAAGATCGTCGAGCCGATTCGCAATCGCGGCGACAAGGTCGGTCGCAACGACCCATGTCCCTGTGGCAGCGGGAAGAAGTACAAGAATTGTCACATGCGGCAGGCGGTGTAGCATTCGTTTAGCCGCGATCCGAAGAGGAGCGCGAGGGTGGACTCGCCCCTCCGGATCGGGGCCGAACCTAGGCGCGACCGGGAAAGGATTCCCATGTCCTGGCTCCTCAATATCGTCTATTTCTTCTTTCTACTTTTCTTGTCTCCCTGGCTGATTTATCGCGCGCTGCGGACGGGCCGCTATCGGCGTGGCCTGAGCGACAAACTGCTGGGTCTGCGCGGGTCGTCGCCGAACGAAGCGATTTGGTTCCACGGCGTCAGCGTGGGCGAGATTCATCTCCTCCGTCAAGTGATCGCCGCCTTTCGTCGTCGCCATCCCGATCTACCCTGCGCGGTTTCAACGACGACAGAAACCGGCTACGATGAAGCGAAGCGTTGCTTTCCCGATCTGTTCGTCTTCTTCTTCCCCTTCGATTTTTCGTGGTCGGTGCGGCGCGCGTTGGCCGCGCTCGCCCCCCGCCTGATCGTACTGGCCGAGGCGGAGTTGTGGCCGAACTTCCTCATGGCGGCGCGAAGGCAAGGCATCCCCGTCGCCGTCATTAATGGCCGCATGAGTCCGCGAAGCCTCAAGCGCTATCTGTGGGTCAAACCGTTGGCCCGTTGGCTGTTCGGCCACATCGATCTTCTGCTGATGCAGACGGAACATTATGCGCGCGCCGTGCGCATTCTTGGCGTCGAGCCGCGGCGCGTGGCGGTGACGGGCAACATCAAGTTTGACGGCGTACTCGCCGAACGTCGTAACCCACGCACGCGGTTTCTCCGCGAGGCGCTGCGAGTGAAAGACGACGACTTCATCTGGATCGCCGGCAGCACGCAAGCACCGGAGGAAGAGATCGCGTTCGACGTTTGGCTAAAATTGCATAAAGAGTACCCTAAATTGCGTTTATTTCTCGTCCCGCGCCACAAGGAGCGCTTCGAGGAAGTGGCCCATCTGCTGGCCCGCTCCGGCGTGGACTTCGCTCGGCGATCCCACGGTGCAGGCTCAGATCTAAATAAGCCGGTGGTGCTGGTGGACACGATTGGCGAACTGGGGCCTCTGTGGGGCTTGGCGGACGTGGCGTTCGTCGGCGGCAGTCTCGATGGCCGGAGAGGCGGGCAGAACATGATCGAACCGGCTGCTTTCGGAGCGGCGGTGATCTTCGGCCCCTATGTCTGGAACTTCGCCGAGACGGCGAGACGACTCATCGACGCCCGCGCCGCCTGCCAAATCGCCGACGCGACCCAGCTGGAGACGGCGGTGCGCATGCTGCTCGAAGACGGACGCGAACGGCATCGTCTGGGCGACGCTGCACGCGCGTTCGTGGTCGGCCAACAGGGAGCGACCGAGAAAACGATTGCCCGGTTGACTGACTCGATCGCCTCGCGCCGGTTCCGGGCGGCATGAACGCAAGTAGCGCTACGCTTTATACGATAAGGAAATGGAGACGCCTCTTCTCGACCGGTTCGCACCTCGCTGCCGGCCTTGGCAAGGCGCTTTCTCGGGGGTATGATTCTCTGAGGTATACTGTGCGACGGCACTTGCGTCGTCAGGATCCCTGAACTGACGGTATGTGCGTAAGGCTGCGGTCCAGGGTTCAAATCCCCGAGGCGGCTTTTTTTGCTTGGCGATGAGGGATCGAAATGCCGGAGATGTACGAGCAGATCGAGGAAGCCAAGACGGCAATCCAATCTCGATGGCACGCTCGGCCGGTCGTCGGCATTATTCTCGGCACCGGACTCGGTGGTTTGGTCGACGAGATCGAGTGCGAAGCGGCCATTTCTTACGGCGATATTCCACATTTTGCCCACTCCACCGCACCCACGCACGCCGGACGATTCATCTGTGGGCGACTCGCGGGGAAGAACGTTGTCGTCATGGAAGGACGCCTGCACTTTTACGAAGGCTATTCGCTGCAACAGATCGCGCTGCCCGTGCGCGCGATGAAGGCGCTCGGTTGCGAAATACTCGTTGTTACCAACGCTTGCGGGGGACTCAACCCGCAGTTTGCCAAGGGCGATTTGATGGCGATCGAGGATCACATCAACCTGATGGGCGACAATCCGCTCATCGGCAAGAACGACGACCGCCTCGGCCCGCGTTTTCCGGATATGTGCTATCCGTACGATCGGGAATTATTGGCGCTGGCGAGACGCGTTGCCTTGGAGGAGGAAATCCTTCTGCATCAGGGCGTGTTCGCTGCCGTCGCAGGCCCCAACTTGGAGACGCGCGCCGAATATCGCTATCTGCGCACCATCGGGGCAGATGCTGTCGGCATGTCTACGGTTCCGGAGGTCCTCGTTGGCGTTCACTCGGGTCTGCGCAACGTCGGAATCTCCGTGATCACCGACATGGGCCTGCCGGACGCGCTCAAGCCGATTTGCCTTGCCGACATTATCGAGACGGCCAATGCCGCCGAGAAAAAGCTGCGCGTCCTCGTGCGGCGAATCGTGGCCGAATGCTGAGACGCGCTCACGAAACAAGTTTGAAGAATAACTCTTCGAGATCGTCCTGTTCGTAGCGTTGTCTCAGTTCCGCCAAGGTGCCGCACGCTTGCACCCGGCCTCGGCTGACAACGGCCACCCGATCGCACAACCGCTCCACTTCGCGCATGATGTGCGTCGAAAAAAGAATGCACTTACCCATGGCGCGCAATTCCACGATGGCATCGAGTACGGCTCGACCGACCAAAATATCGAGTCCCGCCGTCGGCTCGTCGAAGATCAGCACTGGAGGGTCGTGGATAATTGCCCGCGCGATGGAAACTTTCTGGCGCATGCCGGTACTCATCTTCGCGCCGAGGCGGTCTCGAAAGTCGTTCATATGAAGGTTTTCAAACACCGTCTCCATCCGGCGGCGCAGCTGTTCGGCGTTCATCCCGTGCAATCGGCCGAAGTATTCGACCAATTCCCACGCGGACATGCGGTCGTAGATGGCGGTATTGGCGGACATGAAACCGATGTGCCGACGAACGAGATGCGCCTGTGTGGCCACGTCGAAGCCGGCCACACGCGCCGATCCGCTACTGGGGCGCAGCACCGTGCAGAGAATGCGCATGGTCGTGGTTTTGCCCGCGCCGTTGGGTCCGAGGAGACCGAAGATTTCACCCGGTCGCGCCTCGAAACTCACCTCGTCCACGGCATGTACCAACCCGCGACGGAGATCGCGGAACGATTTACGAAGATTGTCGACCTGAATCATGCGTCGCCGTCCGCTGGTAGTCGGATCGTGCCATGCGATAGCATACAACATGCCGCGGGGAACGATGTCGAGAAGCGGCAACCGGAAGAGAAACTCGAATTGATTTCATAAAAAATGTCCATTCTTCGAGCAGACTCGCCATTCTTAATCTAAAGTTGCATCAGGCAAAGTCTCCCATCCTCGGATCGGTGGATGATTCCATGCTGGGTCGCATATTCATGGGGCGGTACGAAACCGTTCGCCTCCTCGGCGAAGGCGGGATGGGGCGAGTTTATCTCGCCCGTCAACTCGACTTGGGCCGACAAGTCGTCGTCAAAGTGATGCACGATCACATCGCCACCGATGCCAAGTTCCGCGAACGCTTTGCACGCGAAACGCTGCTGATGGCTCGTTTCCAACATCCCTATGCCGTCACCCTGTACGATGCCTCGCTCAACGATCCCCAGGGATCGTGCATTGTCATGGAGTACATTCGCGGCATCACCCTCGATCAATTGTTGATCAACAACGGAAAGCTGACTCCGGCACGTGTCGGCAGACTGCTGTATCAATTGTGCGAAGTTCTCCAAGCGGCCCACGGATTGGGCATCATTCATCGGGATTTGAAGCCTGCCAACCTGATGATCGTCGATCCAGATACACCCTATGAGCTTCTCAAAGTCATGGATTTCGGCTTGGCCAAGATGCTGACGGCGGACCAATTCGCCAAGATCACTCAGACCCATACCGAATTTGCCGTCGGTACGCCGGGGTATATGTGTCCCGAACAGGCGCGCGGCGACGAGATGGACGGACGCGGCGATCTCTATAGCGTCGGCATCATTCTCTACGAGTTGCTGTCGGGCCGTTTGCCGTTTGCCGGTCGATCGACGATGGATCTGTTGTTGGCGCACGTTACCGAGGAGCCGCCTCCCTTGTGCGCGGCCGATCTCGACGTGCCGCCCGGCATTGAGGAAGTGGTTCAGAAGTGCTTGGCCAAACATCCCGATGGCCGACCCCGCAGCGCCCGAGAATTGGCCGAACTCTTTGAGGCTGGACTAGCACGCGAGACGGTGTATACGTCGGCGGCCGGCGGTTCCGATCCCGATTCCAAGAAGTGGGAATCGACTGCGGTAGCGGAATCGGCCGATCGCCGGATGGCGGAAGGACGCTTGGGAAGCGAGGGGCGCACCCAGGCGGTACCCATCACTCCTGTGGCCGCGAGCGCCGACTCCGAACCGCACGATCCCTTCGCCGTGATCCATCATCTCAATGCCTGGATGCCGGAACGCATTGCCGAATACAAGCTGCTCGGCTTCATCCAAGATGTGGGCGGCGAGATGCTTGAAAGCATACCGGGGCGCATCCGGGTGCGGCTCGGCGGGCGCGGCAGTGTCTACACCGCGCCGCGCCAAGGTCGCTCATGGTTGGGTATCGTCCGACGCTCCAATCTGATCGACATGGAACTACGCTTGGAACACTCCGACTCCTCGCGTGGCAATCAGCTGCGCATCACCGTCTTATTCCGCTCTCCCGGCAGCGACCTCCACGCCAACCTGGCTTGGCGAAACGTCTGCACGCAGATCTTTTGCGATCTGCGCGGCTATCTCATGGGCCAGACGGGTAGCGTCGGCCCGACGAACGAATAGCGAAAAAAGCTCTTTGGCGTGCGGGAGACGATCGCCGCACGCCGACGAGTACCAATTGACTTACTCTGCTCGCGCGCCATTTTTTCTTCCAATTCATCCGATGCCGTCCATGCCGCCGCAGGTCTAAAGAGACTGCCTGAGAAGCTCACCTTTTTCCTGTATTCAGGGAAGAGGGGTCGGGGCAAGAAATCGCGCAGAACCCACCCGCTCACCCCAACCCCTTTCCCCTGAGTACAGCGGAGAGGGGCGTTTAGGACAGACGATAAGGCCATTCGCCAGTCGAGATTGACGTTTGCGCTCTCCTTGACGTACACTACAAACCACAATTGACCCAAGGGGATACGGTCCATGAGCCAAGAACACGGTGGAGAGAGCGGCACGACGACGCCCTACGAAACGGCGCGGGGACGAGATTGGCCAAGCGTCCGACAGTTCAATGTTTTCGTCGAAAACCGGGTCGGCAATCTCTTGTCCGTCGTCCGTCATTTCGAGAGTACGGACATCCGCATTGTGTCTTTTATGGTCGTCGATTCGGCCGATTGCGCCATCATTCGCATGGTGTTGAGCGATCCCGAACGGGCGCGCGAGATATTCGAGCGCGCGGGACTGCCGATCACCGAGAGCGACTTGCTCGTGGTGCAGCTGCCCGAGGGCATGCGCCCTTTGCTCGACATCTGCAAGGCACTCTTGGGAGCGGAAATCAGCATCCATTATGCATATCCCCTCCTCGTCGGTCCTCACGGGTGCGCTTCCGTCGCCCTGCACGTCGAAGATCATGAAACCGCCGCCGGGGTCCTCTCGCGCTTGGGATTCACGCTGTTCACGGAAGGCGATCTGCAAATCGATGAAGATCTGACCTAAGGAGCGGTCCTTCCGCGCTCCGTCCTCATTGGCACTGCCCCTCTCCCCTGTACTCAGGGGGAGCGGGACTACTCGGGCCAATGCTAAGCGCGATTGATGACATCGATCATCTGACGCAAGCGGCCGAGGCTGCGGCGGTCGAAGCGGAAGCGCAAACGGGGCAGGTCGGCGATGTGGGTTTCGTTGGCCTCTTCGGGCAGCGCGTCGGTTTGCTCGAATGTGCCGGCGGCCAAGATGTCGGCGAACTCCGTGCGAAGCCGTTCCATCGTCTCGTCCGAAAGCCGATGGATCAGTCTCAAGAGCAGCTCGCCGCGGACATAGCGCATACTATGATAAACGCGATAGAAATTGTGGACCTCGGCCACCGCCTCGTCCACCGAGTTCGTGACTTTGAACAGGGACATATCGGCGGGGGAGATCAGTTTGCGTTCGAGCAATTCGTCTTCGATGTACTGACGCCAACGCACCCAGTAATCGCCGCCCGGTTCGTCGAGCATGACGATGGGGAAAATTTGGCTTTTGCCGGTCTGCACCAGGGTCAGCACCTCGAAGCATTCGTCTTGGGTTCCGAAGCCTCCGGGAAAGAGGGCGACGGCGTCGGACTCCTTCACGAACAGGAGCTTGCGCGTGAAGAAGTATTTCAGGTGCATGAGTTTGAGATCGCCGCGAATAATCGGGTTGGCTTCCTGTTCGAAGGGCAGAAGGATATTGACGCCGATACTCTTTTCGCGTCCTGCGCCGACGTGTCCGGCTTCCATGATGCCGCTGGCCGCTCCGGTGATGACCATCCATCCGTCGTCGGCGATGCGCTTGCTGAAGGCGACCGCCGAGGCATAAGCCGGATGGCTGGCAGGCAGGCGAGCCGAGCCGAAAACCGTCACCTTGCGTAAATGCCGATACGGTGTGAACACCTTGAGAGCATAGCGCAATTCTTTCAACGCGGTGCTGAGCAACTTCATGTCGCCGCGCGTCGCGCCATCGCGGAGGAGTTTATCGGCGGTCTCGCGCATCTGCTGCGCCAACTGCTCGACGCCGATCTGCTGGCGGTCGTCGATCGCCGCGTCGTCGTGTATGTGTTGAAACGAACCGTGAAAAGAAGGGCCGTTTGCGTCGGGAGAGAGTTTGTGCATGAGAGAACAACTCGGTGACGGAGCGATGGACGGCTTCGTACCCGCCCGAACGCGACAGCGAGAGGACGTTCCTTCCACCGATTGCGCCGTCGAGCGGGTTTCAAAGAGGTCAATCGCCGGTGAGGGCGGCCAATGCTTCGGCGCGCGTGTCGTACAGCGCCCACAGCGTATCGAGTGCGGTCATGTGCAAGAGTTCGCGGGCGCGATGCGAGGCACCGGCCACCACGACTTCGCTACCGTGTTCCTTGACGCGCTTGTGGCAACGCAACAGGAAGGACAAAAACACCGAGCCGACGTAATCGACCCGGCTGAGGTCGAAGATGAGGCCGGCCGGCGGGTCGGAGCGCAAGGGGGCCAACACCATCAGGGCCGCCTGCTCCATCAGATTCTCCGGCATTTTCTCCACTTCTGGAGACGGCGTGATGATGGCAATATCGCCGTGCCGTTCGATGTGGAAACTTTGCGCCTGTTTGCTTTCGTCCGTCATGATGGTCGCCGTGCTTGAGACAGGAAAATACCCATTTTCTTCAAGCTATCAGCCCGCGCCGGCGAATCAAGGCATATCCAATCCTTTGATGGGTACCGTCTGTTTCGTGGGGTTGCTGAAACCGCCGTTCGATCCGATTATCGAGGAGGGCATGGGGCGAGGCTGAGACGGTGTTCCCCCCAAGGGAGGCGAGGGCGGTTTCGGCGCATCACCTCCCAGCGGATTGCCGAAGTTCGGCGGCGAGACCCGTTGCCGAGACGTCTCCTGAGCATCGGTCGTCGGAGTGGAGGTTGAGGACGGGGCGTCGGTCGGCTTCACCTCAATGCTCTTGATGCGAGGAATTTTCAGATCGACTTTTACCACCTCGCGCCACTGATCCGATCCAACATTACCGGCCTCGTCGATCGCCGTCACTTTCACATAAAACTCGTAACGTCCGCCCAGTATCGGCGCGTCGGTCTTGATGCGCCAACTTCCCGTGTTCGCCAAGTTGCCTTCAATGGGCATCCAAGTACCGCTCTGCGGGGTGGGCGAAAGGAATATGCTTATGGGTGTGGCGCGTAAGAACGTGTCTTCGGCCTTCCAATACACGGTCATGTAGCCGCCGTCGTCTTCCTGCGCGACCGTGACGTTGGTGATCTTGACCTTCGGAGCTTCTTCGTCCACTTCGACCCAGATGTCGGGCGCGTCTCCGGGACGAGGATCTCGCTCGGCCAAACCGACGCCGCTGCGCGGGATGAGGCGAAAACCCCATCGCCCCGCGGAGTTTACGGAAATCGCCACGGGACCGTCCGACGTGCCCTTCTCCGGGCATTTCGCCCACGCTTGCCCCCGATGCACTTTCCAGATGTCCACGGTTGCCACTTTGGACGGCCCGACCGATTCGATGTCGAGTTTATAGTTGAGTTGAAACTTCTTGCTTTTGACGTAAATCACTTTCCCCTCGGTGGCGGCATCGTCGGGGTGGGGCATGTGCGCCACATTCTCTGGGACGTTCAGGCGGAGTTTCTTGACCTCCGAACGATTGCCCGCTCGATCCAACGCCTGCATCCGCACTTCCAACTCGCCCCCCCAGGCGGGCTTCCATCTCCACGTTTTCTCTGGCTCCGCTTGTGGAAACAGCGGCACCCAATCGCCGCCGTTGACCGAACGATACTCGAGCCAGATTTCCTTTAGATTCTCCTCTTTTATCTTCCAGTGAATGCCGGGCTGTCTCGATTCCGCAGTTGGAGGTACCGCGGACAATTCCTCAATGACGGGGGCTTGGGTATCGACACAAATGCGAATGCTCGGAGAGACCGATTTGACGTCGGACGGAGAAAGGACTCCGTTCGCGCTTCGGGTCTGTACCACGAACGAGTACCACCCATCGCCCTCGGCAGGGTAAAAGAACTTTCGCGCGCTGGGCTTCACGGCTCCGACATAGCTGTAAGGCTTGCGATCCGTCGAAACATAGAGCAAGATGTCGGCGATCTGCGGATCGTTCATCGCACCGAATGGGATGTTGAAATCCCGAAAGTTGACGTAGTGCGTTCGATTGTTATCGTCGGCTTGTGCGAAGAGGCCGGACGGAAGGGCGGAATGCAACCCGCAGGCTAGCAAAACGATTGCGCACGCCCTCATGCGGCCTACGTTCGGCTTCCTGCCTTGTGGGATGACTCGCCCCATGTCGCTCTCGCTATTCTCCGAGCAAGAGAGCGGCATCGCCTCAAGTCGGAGGAATGGAATCTTCGGTTTTTTATTGTTTCGATCCGCCGCCTCATACCCGAAATACGCCGACGCCGCAATGCGATTCCATTTCGCGCGCCACCGCCGTCGTGTCGTGGAGGGGGCATTCCCCATTTTTCATCATCGACCGCGGCTTCGATACACTTGAGGTAATGTGGGAAGGAAAGCGAACCGGCAGCGCGACCTGAAGGCGAACCGGCATCGTAAGCTGCCGGGTATGTTCCCATACCATGCAGCTTACGATGCCGGCTCGCCAAGAGGGTTAGGCCAAGCCCTTGAGGGGTTTGCCGTCGGCGATTTCCAACGGACGACCGAGGTTGTCGCGCACCTTGGTTCCCGGATCGACGCCCAAACCTTTGAACACGGTAGCGAAGAGGTCGCCAATGCTGGCGCGCGCGTCGCCTTGCACGTCCATGCCGTCTTTGGAGGTAGCCCCGAAGATCTGCCCGCCTTGAATCGCTCCACCGCCGACCACGACCGACCAGCAGCGTGCCCAATGATCGCGTCCAGTGTTCTGATTGATGCGCGGAGTGCGGCCAAACTCGCCCATCCACAAGACGACGGTGTTCTTCCACATGCCGCGTTCGACGAGATCCTTCACCAGCGTGCCCATGCCCTTGTCCAAGCGCGGGCCGTTGCCGTTCTTGAGCGTGTTGAAGATGTTGCCGTGGTTGTCCCAACCACCGAGGTCGATCTCAACGCAAGTGACACCCTGCTCAACGAGCTTGCGTGCCAGCAAGCAGCCCATGCCGAAACCGTTGCGTTGTCCACCGTAAGCCTCGATCACCTTGGCCGGCTCTTTGTTCACTTCAAAGACCGTGCGCAGCGGTGAGATGGTAAGGTCGAAGGCTTTCTTATAAATGGCTTCGTGGGCCTGGGCCGCGCTACCGGCTGCCTCACGATCCGAGGATTTCTTCAAGTGGGGGAAAGCTCCCTCGTTGAAGTTATCCTCGACGGTGTAGAAAAGCCGTTGTCGGCGACGCAACCGTTCCGTGGTCTCTTCCTCGCTGCCCAGCCCGGGCGCTTTGATATTCTGCGGCGGTTGTCCCGCGTTCTGCACCGAGAACGGAGCGTACATCATGCCGAGGAAGCCCGGCCCGATGCGTTGGGCCGTGCCGCCGACGCCGATGAAGCCCGGCAACGGTAGATTCTTATCGGTCAACAGCGACGACGCGGTGGCACCCAATGCTGGGTACTGAACGACGGGGCTGGGCTGTCGGCCCGTGTTCATCAACACCGTGCCGCGTTCGTGGCTGCCTTCGTTGGTCACGAGCGAACGCACGATGGACAGATTCTTGAATTGGCTGGCGACGGTCGGCAGAATTTCGCTGATTTCGATGCCCGATGCAGGCGTCTTAATCGGCTTGAATTCGCCGCCGGTTTGCTCGCCGGGCTTGAGATCCCATAAGTCGATGGTGGATGGTCCACCGCCCATCCACATGATGATGAGACTCTTGTTGTCTTTTTTGAGTTTGGGCGCGGCCGCCTGAAGCCCTTGCCAGAATTGCATACCCGGTACGGCAAGAGCCGACGCCGTCGCCACATGCTTCAGAAAGTGCCGACGATTCATACCCGCGGACATGGAGAACCCCCTGTTTCGTGTTGGCGAGCTGTTCCGATTCGGGAGGCAGCCCTACCGTTTCAGCATGGAACGAACCTCCCGGTCTGTCAAGTAGCTCCCACCGCTTCGCACACCGGGGCGTTCTAATCATAAGACGATAGGGTATTCCGAGTAGTTCCGTAAAATCTCGAAGCCCGAAGAGTCCGCGAAGGTTGGTATTCCTTCGCGGACGCCTTCAGGCTCTGAAATACGCACCGTCATTCGGCATTGAAAGAGGCAAGGTAATCCTCGAACACTTTGCGTTGATCGTGTTCTATACCCTGTTGCTTTTTGATGTCGGCGAGATACTTTTCGATCTGGTTTTCCTGTTCGTTAAACTTTTTCACAATCCGCTGGAACGCCTCCGAAGTTTGCGGCAACTCCTTCAAATTGGCTCGCAGTCGCGGCTGATCGTTGCGAATGGTGTCCAGCTGCCGTTGCAACTCGGCGATCTCGCGCTGCGTCTTCTGCATGGTCCAACGCAACTCCATCGACTTCTGCAAACCGGCTTTGACCTTCTCGCTGCAAACCGGCTGATTCATGAAGATCCGGATGTTATTGTCGTCGAGATTTGTTAGCTGAATCGTTTGCTGGGTCACGCGCTCTTCGGTGACTGCTTCCTTCGTCGTCTTACCGGGTGCGACTTTGACCTGGAAGCGGTAGAAGTCGCTGGCCGTCTCGACCGGCTTTTCGGTGGACACGAGTTTGAAATCGTTGCGAACTGGATGCTCGATCAAGACCGTGCGCTCGCGATCGTTGCGGTTTTTGATGGTATACGTCTTGGTCTCCCGCAGTTTCGTCGTGGTGTACACAATGCCCTTGACGGCTTTGAGTTGCGTCATGCGGCCATTGTCGGAGGACGGGACGGGATTCACTTCGGTGCCAAGATCGACGGCGTAGGAGAGGAGCCGTTCCTCATTGGGTTGCAGATCGAGAATCCGGGCATCGCCGGCATAGTTCGATCCTTCAAAAACGGTGATAGGCCCCTGCATCAGGTGCATCCCCGACGTGTTCTTGAACCGCAATCCAAGCAGCGGGAACTTGGCTTGCGTTCGTTCGTTGTAGATGGAAACCCGACCGCCATCCACGTCTTTGTTGATGATGGGCAATAGGGCCGATTTCTGGCGCGCCAAAGACACTGGCTTATCGAGAGCGTACTGGAAAAAGTCGCCCAATTTGCCGGCCGAAGCCGCGCTGGAAACGCTGGCCGCCAGTTCCATGCGATCCTCGAGAATCGCTTTACGCTTCTCCATCGCCTCCCCCTTTCCAGCTCCTCGACCTAATGCACCGCGAAAGCGCGCTTGCTCGTCGTTCTTCTGCAATTCCATTTGACGCCTACCGGGCATGGCCATGCCTGGTGCCGGCCCTGCGGCGGCGGCGGCCACTTGGTCCACGGGTTGGTTCATGCCGCCACTGTAGGCGACCGGGCGCAGCGAAGCGAATAGTTCCATCTCGACCACCGGGCGCGGAACGTACAGGGGTTGATACAAATCCATCTGGAACGAGATGGGACGACCGCTAACGAGCGCCATGCGCACGTCCTTCCAATCTTCGTCGGTCGGATTTTCGACTACGGCCCACCCTTGCAAGAAAGGCTTCTGCGATTCTTTGTCCAGAACCAGGCGATAGCTCGTCTTCCAGATCGGGTTTTCGATGACGTAACCGACGCGGACCTCGCGCTTGCCTTCGCCGAGGAAGCTGATCGACACGGACTTCTTTTGGGTATCGTGCGAGAGCGCCAGGGTTTCTAAGGCTTTTTTGAACTCGCTGTCGATGATCGGGTTGAGGAAGCGGAGTCGTTGCACCTCCGGCAACTTCAAACAGCGCATGCCGTCGGCGCACCACAGATTGAGCATTTCGACCTCGACGGTGTCCTTTCCACCGACGGCCTGTTTGTGTTTCTCGCAACCGATGAGCGTGCCGGTCAGAGTGCCGGGCTGCGTGGCGTTGGTCTGTTGCAGCACGACTTCGACTTTCTCGCCGCGCGCCTGGTCTAGAATTTGTGCAAAGGTCGGATTCGTCGTCAGGTTGACGGCAAAGCTCTTGAGTGTGCGTTCGAGGGGAGCGTTGGAATCGTAGGAGACGGTGGAAACGTGTCCGCCGTCGAGATCGCGGACGACCAGCGATTTCAGGAGATCGTTGATGTCCTGCACGGGGAAGGAGAGATCGACCCGTGCTTTGCCCTCGACGCTGCCTTCGCGTTGGAAATAGCCAACGCCGCTGCTAAAGAGGACGACTTGGCCAATGGGCAACTGCGTCGTTTGAAACGAGGACTCTTGCCGTGCCGCAGCCTTGGATGCTTCGGCGGACGAAGGCCGCGGCGACAGAAAGACCATGACCCCCAGCGCCGACAAGACGCCTCCGGCCACCCAAGCAACATACCATCTACGAAACATGATCCCATCTCCCTTGAAATTGTGACTGCTTCTGAAACAACAGGGTGCGTCTAACCCAATAAGACGATCCGGAGACCTCATTGGATTGACCGCGTTTCCATCGGATCGAGCGCGGCACGCCAGCGCCCCGTTGTTTCGAGCTTCGGGCAAGCATGGTCTTAGCGGATCGAATCGAAACGCCGGGGCGTATAATTGCGGTTGTTGGGAGACGCTGTATCCGTTTATAATTCAACCACTCGCAAACACTCGCGCGAACGGCACATTCGACGCGTCTCAACGTGGGGGGGCGAATTATGGAACCCGGGAAGATCGAGCGCCTGTGTCTCAAGGCCCGGCAAGCCATTGAGGCCCGCGATTGGGAAAAAGCCAAACAAGCCTACTTGATGGCGCTGGGGCTGCGCTCCGACGCACCGGACATTCACATGGGGTTGGCCACCGTGTACTTCCAACTCCGCGAACTGACCAGCGCCGCGCATCACTTTCGCGAAGTGACGCGCCTCGATCCCCTGCGCGCCGGTGCCTATGTGAATCTCGGTGCCGTCCTCAATTTGATGCAAGAGTTCGATGAATCCGTGGCCGCACTGCGGCGCGGCATTCAACTCGATCCGCAGCGCGTCGAAGGCTACTATAACCTCGGTCTGGTCTATCGCCGAAAAGGTCAGCTCGATCTGGCCATCCAGGCGTACCGCGAAGCGATCCGTCTGAATCCGCGCATGTCTGACGCCAATCTCAACCTGGCCAATTTGTTCGTCGACAAACAACAATACCGCCAGGCCATCCAACACTACGACGAAGCCTTGAAGTTGCGCCCTCATTGGGACAAAGCCCTCGAAGGCCGCGCGCATGCGCAGGCGCTGATGTCCGGCGATCGTCCCGCGGCGAAGCAAGGCGCGCCCTCCGTCGGCCAAGCCGGCGGGCGATCCGCCGCCGAACTCGAAAAAAGCGTCGATCCGAATGTCCACGCTCTTTTGCTAACCGCGCTGAACAACGAAGCCGAGATGACGGGAGAACTGGGCCGACGCTTTCAAAAGGTACTATCCGATGAAATTGAGCCAGCCATTAAAGAATTGTCTAGCTGCTTGCTCTATCCCGATGGTTCCTCAAGCGAGCTAGACGCGTGCGTCCGCCGTTTCGAGGAATCTCTCCAACACGTGCGCGACGCCCAGAAAAACATGGATGCCGGCATCGCGCGCGTGCAAAAACTCAACGCCCAGTTCCCGACCCACTGACACCTCCATCGTGAGCTATAGTTGTGCGGAATCCGCGCGCGGAGCTTCCTACCCGTCGGCGGTTCTCAGAGGCACAACGGATGCACGCGGAACAGAAGCTCGGCGAGATCCTCGTTCGTTTGAAGGCCATCTCGCGTTCGGATTTTCAACTCGTCATGGAAACGCTGCGGCGCGGCGGACGCCGACAAAAGTTCGGTCGAACCGCGCGCGCCATGGGGCTGGTCGAGGAGGAACACATCCTCGCCGCTTTGGCGGTACAGATGGATCTTTTCCCCGGAATTCAGAGAATGACGCTCGCACAGATTCTCGAATACCTGCACACCGCCGAAACGCCCCGCTGACCTTGAGGGATCGACCGGCAATGGGTCACCTCTCCATCGCCAGGTCGCTTCTCGGTCGATGCTATCGCATCGCGATTGCCGCGGAGAGCAGAGCGCCGAGTGCGAGTCCGGCAAGAACCAGTCCGAATACCAGAATTTTCGCACGAGTGCCAAGTGAGGACGCGCGCCGATCGGTCGTGCCCAGTTGCCTCGGCGTCGATTCCGGAGGAGGTGTATTGACAACCGCCGCCCAGTCGTCGGAGGAATTGCCTTCGAGGACATTGGGGTTGACGGCGAATGCGGCGTCGCTTGGTGGCGCGGCGGCGACGAGATCGGGATTCGACGGAGAAGGCTGCCACGGCGTGGGACCACCTACGGCGAACGGCTGCAACGCCTCGGCCAACTCGCGCGGCGATTGGTAGCGATCCTCCGGTGATTTGTTCATCAACCGCTCGACAATAGCGGCTACCAAGTCGGGAACATCGTCGCGGAAGCCGTCGATCCGATCGGGCCGTTCGGCACTATGGCGGATCAGTTTCTCCACCGCCGACCCTCCGGGAAAAGGAGGCCGACCCGTCAGAAGAAAGTAGAACGTGCAGCCGAGACTGTACAGATCGCTGCGAATGTCGGCGCGATGCAGGTCGCGCGTTTGTTCGGGAGAAAGAAAATCGGGCGTGCCCATGACGGTGTTTTGTTTGGTCAAGATCGTGCCGCCCGCTTCGCCTACCGGAGATGCCTCGAGTTCCCCCGCTCCACCAAGACGGGCCAAACCGAAGTCGCTGATCTTGATGAGACCGGGAGCGTCCTCGTCCAGTCCGCGGCGCTGTACCAGAAGATTGGACGGCTTAATATCGCGGTGAACCATGCCCAGCGCATGGGCCGCTTGCAATCCGTTGGCCGTTTGTCGGATGTAATCGCAAGCCAGCCCCACCGAGAGCGGGCCTTGCTTTCGCACTAATTGATCGAGATTCGGCCCATCGACATATTCGAGAACCAGATAGTAGTGGCCGTTTTCCTCGTTGGCGTCGAAAGCGGCGACCACGTTGGGATGAACCAGTTGGGCAAAGGCACGAACCTCGCGCAGAAATAACACCCGCGCACGCTCGGAATCCAGCAGATGAGGCGCTAACACTTTCAGGGCGACGACGCGCTTCAGGGAGCGATGTTCCGCTTTGAAGACGTGCCCCATGCCGCCCCGACCCAATCGGTCGAGAATGCGATAGTGCCCCAATAAAAAGCCGGTGTTGCGACCGGCCAACAGACGCTCGGCCTGAAAGCGCGTCAACCACTTCTTCTCGACGAAGAAATGCGCCAGGGCGAGACTGTTTGGGCTTTCCGGCAACTGAGCGAGCGCCTCGGCAAACTGCTCGTCGGTGAGGAGCCGGCTTTGCTTCAGATTGAACAAAAACGTCTTTCGATCCACGGGTCGCGGAACGCTCATGGAACCTCTCGTGCGAGCAGGGTTGGCCGGCAGCCGTAATTCGACGCCGCGAAGAAGAGAGCTTTGAGGGAAGGTCTCGCGCGGGGGCATGTCTCTCCTCGTTGGAGATTAGACGCATGGACGCGACATATCGTTCTCGCCGGTTCCCAAATGCGTCGATTCTAACGGCTTATTAACGAAAGTTCCGGCGATTGACGTTGCGAGTCGATTCAACCACCGCCGAAGTATGGCATACGGTTGTAGCCGCTGTCAAACCCGATGGCAAAAACACATGAGAGTCTCAGGGCGATCGCAACGAGCCGCGCAGTGGGCATCCACTTCCGAGCGGACTTGTGCCGGGTCGTTGACGCCGCTAACGTAGGGGTGTGTACGCTCCGCCAAGCGATTCGACATGCGAGGTGCGCCGTGGGACCGATCTCTTCTCGACATTTGCGAATCACATCGCTGCTTCTGTGTATCGCGGCGATTGGCTGCGCCGTGCCGGAACGCGCGTCGGAGAGTCCGAGCGGCGAATATCTCCTTTGCTTTTGGAACACCGAGAACTTCTTCGATAATCGCGTCAATGGCTGGCGCAACGAACCGGATAAAGACTTCGATCGTTGGTTCGGCGAGGACCGAGCCGTATTCGAGCAGAAGATCAAGAATCTAACCGAAGTGTTGGCCGCTCTCAACGACGGACGAGGACCGGACATCCTGGCTTTGGCCGAGGTCGAAGTCGAATCGAAGGCAGCAGACGCGCTTGCGGCGTCGTTGAACGAGGCGATCCAGAAAGAAACGCCGCCCTATCGGCACATCTTGATGAAAAATCCACGCGGCGGACGAAACATCGCCACAGCCATTCTGACGCGCTTGCCCGTAGTTGCGGATCGCACCCAATTGCTCGGCAATCGTCATCGCATTCTCGAGGGGCATATCGTGGTGGACGGGAAGGATTTGACCGTGTTGGCCACGCACTGGACCTCGCGCGTCTCCGATAAGGCGGGCGAGGGGCGAGAGAAATACGCCAAACAAATCTATGGCCGCTTCCGCGCCATGCACAAAGCGAATGCCGATGTCTCGCTACTCGTCTGCGGCGATTTCAACGACAACCCCGACGATCCCAGTGTAAAGGAATACTTGCACGCCAGCGGCGATCTCGATCGCGTGAAGGCCAACGACGATCCGCCTCTCCTGTGCGATCTCTTCGCCAAACGATGGGCCGAGAAGAAGGACATCGGCACCCATTACTATCGAGGCCGTCCGTTCGTTTTCGATCACCTCGTCGTTTCACCCGCCATGCTTAACGGCAAGGGCGGTTGGCTCTGCCTCCCCGAGACGGCCAAGATTGTCGAGCATCGCTTTGTCGTCCCGCGAGGCCGCAACAAAGGCCATCCCCTTGCGTTCGGCAACGAGAGAGAAAACGTTCCCCTCTCCAAACGCGGAGTCAGCGATCACTTGCCCGTCACGGTGCGCCTTCGCGTCAACAAATAATCCGTCGGCATTGCCTCCGCACTGGCACCGAAGCGAAAGCCGAATGTGCCTCGTTCGCCGAGTGCCTCTAATTCACAAAGACAAACTCGTTGGCGTTGAATAGCGTGCGGCAGAATAGTGTCAAGCCGTGCGTCCTTACCAGATGGAGCGCGGCTTTCGCTTCCCTTGCCGTCGGAGATCGCCCAAAGGCCAATCGGAACGCTCGGTGAATTTGGGCATCCGTCTCGGTCCCAACCTCGCGCCGCAAGCGTGCCGCGAAGCGTTCGCTCTGGTCCAACACGAAGGGGTCGTTGAGCAGATTGAGCGCTTGCAGTGCCGTGGTGGAGCGGTTGCGGCGCGGCATGGCGGTGGTGGCATCGGGGCAGTCGAACGCGCCGAACGTGCCGTCTTGTTGCAAGCGCGGTTTGAACTGATAAATCATCCGGCGGAACTCTTCGGCTCCCAGGGTCTTCTTCGGAGAAAAGGATATGACGTATCCGGAATAGTCCCACAGGTGATAGCCGGGGCCGCCCATGCGCCGATTCAGTACCCCACTGACGGAGAGCATGCCATCGCGGATCGCCTCGGCCTCCAGCCGGCGCGGTTCGTAGCGCCACAGCAGCCGATTGCCCGCGTCCACGGCGGCGGCCTTGGCGTCGATCCGGCTCGACTGGCGGTAGGTACTCGACAAGACGATGAGCCGATGCAACGGTTTCAGATGCCCGCCGTTGCGAAGATACTCCGCAGCCAGCCAATCGAGTAACTCCGGATGCGACGGACGATCGCCGTTCGTGCCAAAATCGCTGGGCGTTCGCACCAGACCGCTTCCGAAATGCCAATGCCAAACGCGATTGACCACGACGCGCGCCGGGAGCGGATTATCGGGATGGGTAATCCATGTTGCCAACGCCAATCGACGCTCTGCCTCCGTGGCTCCAGGCTTCAGCGTGAATCGCGGTCCAATACGGGAGAGGGCCGACGGCTGGACCTCCTTGAGCTTTTGCATCGGATCGCCGCGCTTGAGGATGTAGGTTCGATCCGGAGTACGGAACGTGCCGGCGTAAACGCGAGATGGTTTCTCCAATTGGTTCAATCGTTCGTCGAGGACTCGGCGGTCCTCGAGCAGACGACGGACGGCCTCGGAACTGCCATCGCTCCGACCCGGCAATCGACGATCCCAAGAACCGGCGACGGTTTTCCACTCGCGCCCGTCGGTCGAGACCTCGATGCGATAATCCCGGGGCAGACGATCGACGTATTGCCGCTGGCGGTCGCGTCCCCAAACGACGCGCTCGATCCGCGCGGATTTAGGCAACTCGATCTGTACCCAGCCGCGTCCCGCTTCGTGCGAGATCCAACTGCGGTCGTTGCCATGCCGTCCGTCGTTAACGTGTTCGATGCGATGTTTGGGATTATTCGGATAAACCGACGAGGCAGTCGCCTTGACGCCGCGCTCGGACAGAGCGAGATCGCCCTCTCGTTCGTCGCTTCCGTACAGCTCCAATTCATCGATGCAAGGCTCCGTGCCATCGTTCGTGGCGTTGACCGTGAATCGGACGAACTTCGCCTCGACCGCGCCAAACCGTTCGAGGTTCCGGGTCGGTTGAACCGGCGAGCGGACGGGAGGCGAGCCTGGCAAACCGGCGCGTGGCTCCAGCGCATCGAGTTGACGGTCGAGACCCTGCCGTTCGGCCCGGACAACCTCGATCTCTCGCCGGCGCGTAGGGTCGGCAGGCGCGAGCCATTCGCGTTCGGCGTGTTCGACCCCGGCGAAGACGGCCTGCAGCGAGTAGAAATCGGCCTGCGTCACCGGATCGAATTTGTGATCGTGGCAACGCGCGCAGCCAACGGTGAGGCCAAGAAACGTCGTGCCCGTCGTGGAAACGATATCGAAGAGATCGTCCGAACGCTGCTGCATTTGCCCCTCAAGGGTGGCATTGCCGACCATGTCGTGGGGTCCGGCGACGAGGAAACCGGTGGCCGCGGCCGCGCGCGCGTCTCGGCTGCCGAAGCTGTCTGCGGCAAGCTGTTCGGCAACAAATTGCGGATAGGAAATATCCTCGTTGAAGGCTCGGACGACGTAATCGCGATAAGGCCAGGCGTTGGGTCGCAGCGTGTTCATTTCGTAGCCGTGGCTCTCGGCGAAACGCACCACATCGAGCCAATGTCGCGCCCAGCGCTCGCCGTATGCCGGCGAGGCCAACAGTCGATCCACGAGCGATTCATAAGCGTTCGGCGACGCATCGTGGATAAACGAGTCAATTTCCTCCGGCTTTGGCGGCAATCCGGTCAGGTCGAAAGCGACGCGGCGAATATAGGAGCGGCGATCTGTTTCGAGTGACGGCCGAAGATTGGCCTTGTCGAGTTGAGCCAGCACAAAAGCATCAATCGGCGTGCGAATCCAGCTGGGATTTGAGACGGACGGCGGCCCGGGCCGACGAATGGGTTGCAGCGACCACCCGTTCCGAGCCGTCTGCGATGCTCCGCCTTGCGGCGGTTTCAATGCCGGACCCGACCACGACGCGCCGCCGTCGATCCAGCGCCGAAGCAAGGCGACCTCCTGGTCGTTCAAGGGCTGTTTGGGAGGCATCTTTTTGTCGCGGACATACTCGAAGAGCAGGCTGTCCGACGATTTGCCCGGAACGATGGCGCTGCCGCTGGAACCACCGGCTTGCAGGCGATCTTGGCGCGTCAGATCGAGTTCTCCCTTGGCGCTTTCGCCGCTGTGGCACTTAAGGCATCGCAGCGTCAACAAGGGGGCGATCTCCCGCTCGAACGAGGGCGAAGGCTCGGCGGCAAGCGAGGCGCATCCCAAAAGTGCAATCGACCAAGTGAATACCAGGCGGCTACTCGAAGTCATCCAGAAAACTTGCGGCATCGGCATGGCTCGTCCCACTTCTGCGTCGATAGTTCCCTATTCGATCGATGGTCTCAGCTTAATTGAAGCGACGCGATTGGGCAAGATTTATGTGTCCCATAGAATCCGAACGAAAGAGTCCGAACGCTTATCTCTCCCCACGCCAATCAATCCGAATCTCTCACCGCCGAGTACACCGAATCCGCATCGAAGAATCGGAACACGAATTCCCTGCCTCGGCGATGGACACGACTACGTCCGCTCTGTACACTATGGAACTTACCCGAAGACCACGGATTGTCCGCAGAGCATCTCGAATGCGGGGTCGATGACGAGGAGCCTAGCCATGCCCACCGAGCAGTTGATTTGTCCCGCCTGTTCGAGTCGTCTGAAACGTCCCAAGTCGTTGCGCGACGGCGATCCGTTCGAGTGCCCCATGTGCGCCACGGAGTTTCGCACCGGCGGGAGCGCAGGAGGCATCCAGACCGCCGATCGATCGCGGAAAAGCAGAATCGAAGAGTTGGATGTTATCGAAGACACGACTCTCGACGATGATGTGGAAGTCGTTGGCGAAGTCAGCATCCAGAAGCGGCGAAAAGGGCGCAAACAACGTCGTTCCGCAGTGGTCGAAGTGGGCCATTGGCTACGCATCGCTCTCGAACATTGGATGCCGATGCTGCCTCCCTCGGTTGGATTCTTCCTCCTCTTTATACTCGCCGGTGTGATCGTGGGATTCGTGATCGCGTTTCTCGGCTATTTTCTCGCGCGCGCTCTGCCGATCGTGGGAAATATGGTCACTCTATTCCTCTATTTAGCGATCATGGTCCCGCTCAGCGGCGGAATGACCCTGGTATCCGTGCAACAACTGGTTGGAAGGCGCTGGGCATTCAGCGAGTTTTTCAGCGGCTCGCAATGGTGGCTGATTCTGGTACTCAACTATCTATTACTGCAAGTTTTCTATGGGATCGTTGTGTTCGTGCCGGCCATTTTGTTGACGTTTGCATTGGGAGCCCTCGTGCATCCGCTGGTGGGGACGCTTCTCGGTTGCGGCCTTGGCGCGTTACTCTATCTCTGTCTCTATCCACTGACTTGGATGTTCTCGTGGCAGTTGATTGTCGATGGCAATTATGGTCCAGTCGAGGCGATCACGGAGAATTTTCAAATGGCGCTGCCGAACTATTTCAAGTTGTTGCCCCTGGCGGCGCTGACGCTGTTCATTCGCGCACTCGGAATCTTGTTGTTCGGAGTTGGATTCGCCGCCGCTTGGCCTTTGGCCGTCCTGATCGAATCCACCGCATACTTGCGAATATCGGGACGAAGAGTCGTAGAAAAAGGATCGGAGATGCGTTGAAGTTCTACGCTTTGGCTCGACTCGATGTTCCATTCCCTTGCCACCGTGCGATCAACACGCGCGGATGTCCCGAACCGTCGCGAATCGTTTTCTCTAATTCGTATCCTTCATGTCTTGATATTCGTTCGCGCGCCGGCACTTCTTGCGGCGATCCAATCTCGATTAGTAAATACCCGTCCGGATTCAGATGTGTCGATGCTTCGGCGATCAGGCGCTCGAAGACGGCGAAGCCATTGACGCCGCCGTCTAGCGCCAGATGCGGTTCGTAATTGCGCACTCCGTCTGCGAGCTTCGCAATTTCCTCGCGCGGGATGTAAGGCGGATTGCCGAGGATGAAATCGTAGCGTTCGCCGGGGGGAAGCGATGCGAATAGATCGCCCTGGATGAAACGGATGCGTTCGCCGACGCCGTGCCTGTCGGCGTTGCTCGCCGCCACCGCCAGTGCTTCCGGACTAATGTCCACCGCCGTCACGCGCGCTGTTTTGAGATGCTTGGCCACGGCGACGGCGATGCAGCCGGAGCCGGTGCCCACGTCTAAGATCTTCGGCTCGGTCTTCTCCTTGGCCAAGCGCAAGCATTCGATGACCAGGCACTCGGTGTCGGGACGCGGAATTAAGACGGAGCGTGAGATCGTAAAATCCAGCGAGAAAAACTCCTTGCGGCCGACGAGATACGCCACCGGACATCCCTCAATGCGCTGGCGCACCAGTTCGCGGAAGCGCTGCCGTCCTGGCTCCGGTGCTTCTTCGCCGTGGCGCGCGTACAAGTCGATGCGTTTGCAACCGAGGGCGTGAGCCAACAACACTTCGGTATCCAAGCGCGGCGATTCAGAGCCTTTTTGTCGTAAATAGTTCGTCGTCCATTCGAGCAAACGACCGATAGTCCAAGTCTGCTCCGTACTCACGAGTCCATCCTTTCCGGGGGTTTGCCTCATGTCACGGCCAGTGCCAGGCGCAAACGGGCCTGCACTTCTTGCCAATCGCGATCCGAGAGACGGCCGATGGCGATTAACTTGGTTTGCATCTCCACGGCGAAGTAGACGCGGAAGGCGGTCGGCTGATGCAAGTTTGCTGCCTTCCAATCTTGCAGAACGTAGTCGATTGGCCTCTGGGCCTTGGCTACCTGCGAGGTCAACTCCGCGACGATGGTAGCTACGCCACTGGCATGATAGAGATCGGTGGAAACCACGACGGACGGACGCCGTTTTCTGCCCTGAGCGCCTAAAAAATCACAAAGCCACCATCAACCGGCGCGAGCATCTTCTATCGCCTCGCTCGGGTAGGGATCGCGCTCCTCGAAACGGCGACAGGCTTCTTCTTGAGCCTCATTTCGATCTTCGTCCGTCCAATAGTCCTTCTCGTCCGCCGGCTGCTCTGCTCCGTAACGATTCCTCAGAAAGACCACTAAATCGCGCACCTCCGCGAAGGCCTCCGCCCGCCCTTGCAGCGACGACCAGATCGGTTCGTCCATAATTGACCTCCTTTAAGGTTCTATTGTGCCGAGCCGCCTTCGATGCCCGTCGTCAGCCCCTGAGCCATCTTAACTTCGGTGCCGTGATTGACCGTCCACGCCGTTTTGTGCGTCACCGTCTCGATCAGTCCCGCCGCCGACGGATGGCCGTTGCCGCTCTTCTTGACGCCGCCGAACGGCAAATGCACCTCCGCGCCGATGCACGGCAGATTCACATAACCCATGCCGTACTCGCACTCATCGCGGAACAGACGCATGGCTCGATAATCTTCGGTCACTACCGCCATCGACAATCCGTAAGGCGTGTCATTGTAGATCCGCACCGCATCCTCATTGGATTTGAACGGCACGAGAGCCAGATGGGGCCCGAACACTTCTTCATGCAGCACGCGCGCATCGGGCCGATGCACCATCCGGTAGACGAACGGCGACAGATAGCAGCCATTCGCGTGTTCGCCGCCGGTCAGCCGTCCGCCGTCGAGCAACACCGTCGCGCCTTCCGCGCGCGCCAAAGCGTTGTAGTGTTCGACCTTCTCGACTGCGCCGCGATGGATTACGGGTCCGGTGAAGTTGCCGCCGTTGAGCGGATCGCCGATGCGCAGTCGCTTCGCTGCGGATACCAGTTTGTCGGCGAATTGGTCGAAGATCGACTCGGCGACGAGAATGCGCCCCGCCGAGACACAGCGCTGGCCGCTGGTCTTAAAGCCACTAATGAGAGCGCAATTGACGGCCAAATCGAGACGCGCATCGGCGCAGACGATGACGGCGCTCTTGCTGCCCATCTCGCAAGCGACGATGCGGTCGTAATGCTCCGCCGACAACTGTTGAATGCGATGGCCGACATCGTAACTGCCGGTGAACAGTACGACGTTAACGTCGCCATCGCGCACCAGCGCCTCGCCGGTTGCGCCGTCGCCGTGAACGAGATTGATGACGCCGGCAGGAAAGCCGGCTTCCTCGAACAGTTCGGTCAAGCGCTGGCCGATGGCCGGCGTGTCCTCGGACGGCTTGAAGACGACGGTATTGCCTTCCACTAGACTCGGCCCAAGCATCCACAACGGCACGGCGAAAGGGAAGTTCCACGGTGTAATGACGGCGACGACGCCCCACGGCTTGCGGCGCATAAAGGCGTCCTTCTCGGCGATCTCCGAAGCCAATACGTCGCCGACCGGCATGCGTCCGGTGCCGAAGACGTATTGAATCATGTGCAAACCTTCAATCACCTCGGCGCGGCACTCGCTGACCACTTTGCCGCATTCGCGCGCCATCAGTTGAGCGAGATTGTCGGCTTCCCGTTTGACGATCTGTGCTAGGTTATCGAACAGTTCGGCGCGATGAATGCGGCTGGTGCGCCGCCAAGCCGGATAGGCTTCGCGCGCGGCGGCGACGCCCCTTCTCGCTTCTTCGGGGCTGCTGGTGGGAAAGACGCCGATCACTTCGCTCTGGCGCGAGGGGCTATGACTCTCGAAGCGATCGCCGTTCGTCGAATGCCAGCGGCCAGCGATGAGATTTTTTCCCGTGACGACGGCGGACATGATGCGATTCCTCCTGAATACGAAAACCGAAGCGCAAGGTTCCGTTCGTTACGTTGGTATTATAGAAGTCCTTGGATTTACTTCTCGTTCCGACGCTCCGCGTGGGAACGAGGTGATGACCATCGCTTACGCTTCCGGCTCCGGGAAGTTTGCCAATCGGTTTCTCCCCGCGACGACGGCCCGCTCGTTGCTTTCCAGGGTCGGCGGTCGGCCATCGACGGTGCTACCAGGATAGATAGACTGGCCATATCCTTTATATGCTTCCGTGCGCAGATGCGCCAACATCTGATGCCCACGTCGGCGTTCGCGTTCGTGGCGCAGGGCGGCGACATCAATCGGGCCGACGACGACTTTTTCGCCGGGTCCGGGATCGGCTTGGCTGAGGATGCGGCCATCGTAATCGACGATCATGCTGCCGCCCGGCCAAGTGAAGGGTGGATAGTGATGGGCTGAGGCTCCCTGATTGCTGGCCACGACGTAGGCGAGATTCTCCACGGCTCGACAGCGATTGATGAGCGTCCACCAGTCCAGGGGCGGCGTCGCGCCCCACGGGTCCATGTACGCCGACACGCGCAGCAGCACTTCCGCTCCACCCAGAGCGAGTTGACGAATCGCCTCCGGAAACAGCCAATCGTAGCACGTCGCCGCGCCGAGTCGACCGATCTCCGTGTCGGCCACGGGGAACAGCGGCTCGTCGTAGCCCGGCAGATCGTGCGGGCTGGTGTGGACCTCCCAGGGTATCCACGGATGCACCTTGCGATAGCGCGTCAGCAGACCGTCGGGACCGATCAGACACGTTGTATTGAAGACGTGGCCGGGGTATTTCTCTGCGCGTTCGAGAAAGCTGCCCGTCTGGATGTAAATGCCGTGTTCGCGCGCCTTGCGGTGATAGCGTTCGGTATGCTCGTTGGGAATCGTCACGGCCAGCTTGTCGTAGAGTTCCTCTGCGGTGGGATAGATCGGCGCGGCGTGGGCGAATTCTGGAAAAACGACGAGACGCACGGTCATAAACGGCTCGTAGCCGAGAACTGCGCGGTCGATGGTCGCCAGCATGCGATTGACCGCCGAAGCGATGCCGGAGCGGTCCACCGGATTGGGGCAGTCGGTCTGGCAGGCGGCCGCGGCGTAGCGAAGAGTCGGAAGGTTCATCGAAGCGTATCCTTTTCACCCGAAATATCCCGAAACAATTGTTACGGATCGGGAGTTGCGTTGGGTCGAAGAATCTCGATCCTCGTCGAGAAGTCCAAACCGGAGAAACGAAAAGTTGACTGAAACCGATTGACGAATCGTCCACTCCCGTTTATGATTTTTTCATCCTTCGAGTGTCGATCCCTCCCCCAAAGTGTATAGGTGGCATCATGACACCTGCCCTCCGCCTGAAACTCGCCCTCACGGCCATCGCCTCCGTCCTCGGAGTTGCCTTCGCCTGGAACGCGT